>CALVIH010000001.1 GCA_944329445.1 uncultured Bacilli bacterium
CCTGAGCCACATGGGCACGGATCGTTACGGCCAATTTTTTTACCCTTTCTTATGGTCTTTTTAGATGCCGTATCCTTAGCTTCATTTGTTTTTCCCTTAACTTGTTTTACTTCTAAGTTCTGCCTAATTTCAGCTTTTAACAAATAAAGTGTTGTGTCCTTATTGATATTATCTAACATATTATCAAAAAGCTCGAACCCTTCTCTTATGTATGCTTGTAAAGGATCCTCTTGCGCATATCCTCTTAAAGAAACCCCTTCTCTTAAATGGTCCATCGTGTTAATGTGTTCCATCCAATAATTATCAATAACTCTTAAGCTAATCGCTTTTTCAAAATCATTTCTTATTTCTATAGGTAATTCCTTTATCTTATCTTCATACTCTTTTAAAACTTTATCTAAAGTTACTGAAACAATTTCATTAATGTCCTTATTTAGTATCTCTGATAGTTTTAAATTAGATTTATTAAGTAAATTTTCGTTTACGTATTCTACTATTTCATTACAATCTTTTTCTGCTATTACACCATGTTCATTAGTGTGTCTTCTAATAACTAAATCAACATGATCGGTTATTGTTTTTATAACGTATTCATGAACATCATCATTATCTAGTATTTCGTTTCTTCTTGCGTACATTATTTCACGATGTTTTCCCATAACATCATCATATTGTAATAAATGCTTACGAGCGTCAAAGTTATTACCCTCAACCCTTTTTTGTGCTGTTTCAACCGATCTTGTAATAGTTCTGCTACGCATGTTTCTTTCGCTGTCTAAGCCAGCCATTTCTAAGATACTTCTAAACCTATCAGTACCGAATCTTACCATTAACTCATCTTCAAACGATACGAAGAATTGGCTAAAACCTGGATCTCCCTGACGTCCTGAACGACCTCTTAACTGATTATCAATACGTCTTGATTCGTGTCTTTCGGTTCCTATTACACATAATCCTCCAAGTTCCTTAACACCTTCACCAAGTTTTATATCAGTACCACGACCAGCCATGTTAGTTGCAATCGTAACGGCACCTTTTTCTCCAGCTTTTGCTATTATCTCAGCCTCTCTAGCATGGTTCTTTGCGTTTAAAACTTCGTGTTTAATATGAGCCTTTTTTAACAACCCACTTAATAACTCATTCGTTTCAATTGCAATTGTACCAACTAAAATTGGTTGACCAGTTTCATGCCTTCTTTTAATTTCGGCAACTATTGCCTTATATTTTTCTTCTTTTGTAGAATAAATTAAATCTGCCGCATCCTCTCTAATTACTGGTAAATTCGTTGGAATTTCAATAACATACATGTTATATATGTTTCTAAATTCCTCTTCTTCGGTTTTAGCCGTACCAGTCATACCAGATAACTTTTCATACATTCTAAAGTAATTCTGGAAAGTAATTGTTGCAAGAGTTTTTGTTTCTTCTTGAATTTCAACATTTTCCTTTGCTTCTATAGCCTGATGTAGCCCATCAGAAAATGCTCTTCCTGGCATAAGTCTACCAGTAAATTGGTCTACTATTATTATTTTTCCTTCTTGAACAACATAATCAACGTCATTATGCATTGTATAATTAGCTTTCAAAGCTTGATTAACATGATGAACCAAAGCGGTATGCTCTATATCATAAAGGTTTCCAATTCTAAAATATCTTTCTCCCTTAGCCGTACCTTGATCAGTTAAGGTTATATCCTTTGTTTTTTCATCGATCGTATAATCTTCATTTTCTTTCAAAGTTTTAACAAAACGATCAGCATCCTTATAAAGGTTAGCAGACTTCATTACCCCACCTGAAATTATAAGTGGAGTTCTTGCCTCATCAATTAAAACTGAGTCGACCTCATCAATTATTGCAAAGTGTAAAGGACGTTGAACGCGGTCCTCTTTCCTTACAACCATGTTATCCCTTAAATAGTCAAAACCTAACTCGTTATTGGTAGAATACAAAATATCAGCGTTATATGCTTCCTTCTTTTCCTTTGCAGACATTTCCCTTAGATTTACCGCTACTGATAATCCTAAGAAATTATATATCTGTCCCATCCAGTCGGCATCACGGGTCGCTAGGTATTCGTTTACCGTTACAACATGAACTCCTTTTTCAGTTAAAGCGTTTAAATATGCGGGCATAACACAAGTTAAGGTCTTACCTTCACCAGTTTTCATTTCTGCTATGTTACCAAAATGAATGGCAAGAGCACCTAATACTTGTACATAAAAAGGCTTTTCACCTATTACCCGATATGCAGCTTCCCTAACAAGCGCAAAAGCATCAGGAATAATATCATCTAACGTTTCTCCATCCGCTAATCTTTTCTTTAGTTTTTTAGTACACCCCTGTAATTGTTTATCAGTCATCTTTTTATATTTTTCATCCAGTTCAAAAACCTGATCAGCGATTAATTTAAATCTATTTAGCTCTTTATACTCATGATCAAAAATTTTCTTTAAAAATCCTAACATGTATTATTCATCTCCTTAAGAAACATTGTAACAAAAAAAAGAAAATAATTAAAGCATATTAACTATTTTCTCTTAAGTTTATTACTATCTCGTTTCAATAATTCCGTAGTTACCATCTTTTCTTACGTATAATACGCATATGGAATCAGTATCAACGTTTTTAAATACGAAGAATGAATGTCCTAACATTTCCATTTGCATAATAGCTTCTTCTTCATCCATCGGTTTCATATCAATCTTTTTTCTTTTTAAAACCTTTGAATCTTCTTCGAAATTATCTTCTAGATCAACCTCAAAGTTCTGAATTATATTTTTCTTAATTTTAGAATTGATTTTTGTTTTATTTTTTCTTATTTGTCTTTCTAATTTATCAACCGTAAGATCTATTGCGGCATATAAATCAGAATGTGACTCTTCACTCCTTAAAGTATAATGCATTGCTGGCACAGTTATTTCAATTTTTTGTTCTTTTCCACGAACCTTAATTACCACGTTTGCATTAATGTTTGAAGCGTCTTCGAAATACTTATCCAACTTTCCAATCTTTTCTTCTATGTAAGATCTTATCGCTGGAGTTACTTCAACCTTTTCACCACGAATGTTGTATTTCATTTTATCAATCCTCCCAATAAAATTATACCATAATACGAAAACAAATGCTACTCATGAACAGTAGCATTTGATACTTCTTTGACGTTGATAGCTTGTAATCCTTTTTCTGTTTCTAATAATTCATACTCAACCATTTGACCTTCTGAAAGAGTCTTAAAACCTTCTTGTTTGATAGTGGTATAATGAACGAAAATATCTTCATCATTTTCTCCTTCGATAAAGCCATAACCTTTTTCGTTGTTAAACCACTTTATCTTACCCAACCTAGTCATACTTATACACCTCACTTCCCTTATTGCTTACACTTCTAATATAACTCATGTAAGCACTATTTTACAATCTCTAAGCGTTCACCAAATTTCGACAAATTTCGCAAACGCTTAGATGCCACTCGTTTGGTGAGCTACTTCATAATACTAAATTAACAAACTAAATTTTTGTTTTGTCGTTGAAAGGTCCTTTTTTGTACTCAAAAGGTAAAATTCTTGCTTTTTTATTACATTTGAATTTGTTTTAAATGACTTTTTTATGATTTAAATAAAAAAAGAATTTTAGAACCAAATAATAAGGTAAAATTATGTCATATTTTAGAATAACGAGGTGCAGTATGAAAAAACGTTTTCTAAGTTATATTAGAAGTTCAATAAAAAAACAATATCCAAAATATAGTGAGGATAAATTAGATGAAATAATGTATGGTGTCGAAGGAATATACCTTACGATAACTAAGACGATAGTCATATTATCATTAGCACTAATACTTGGTATATTTAAAGAATTAATATTCTTGCTTATAGCATTTAACTTTATTAGGCTTTTCGCATTTGGAATGCACGCCAATAATAGTTGGACATGCTTAATATTTTCTAGTTTAGTATTTCTAGGCGGAGCAGCACTATGTAAATACGTTATATTAAGTAAAGAATTAATTTACATACTATATTTGGTCGTTTTAATTATAATAGCAATTTATTCACCAGCAGACACAATTAAAAGACCTTTAATAAAAAAGAAAAAAAGAATCAGATTTAAAATTCTTTCTGTATTAACAGTATTTGTATATGCAGTTTTAACAATTTTTATTAAAGATAATCTTATTATTAATAGTTTGATTTTCGGTTTAATAATAGAATGTATTCTTATTTTACCAATTACGTATAAGGCGTTTAAAATGCCTTATAAAAATTATGTTAGATATGGTTTAAGCGCTTAAATTTAGGTGGTTAAATAAATTTAAGTAAAGGAGGAGTAGTAAAATGAAAGCAGTATTAATTTCTATTATATCTGCGCTTGGAGCAGCCGTTGCAGCTACTGCAACGAGTGGATGTTTTGTGGTATTTATTGATGAACCAACGATGCCAAAGGCAATGCTAGAAAAATAACAATAAAGGGACTATTTAAAAATAGCCCTTATTTTTTTCTTTTATTTGTTGTTTTAACACTTAACATACAAACATAGTATTCATTATCTAATTCATTTTCCATTTTAAAACCTTTGTTATTTTCAATTATATCCTTTACTAGTCTTAAACCATATCCATGACCATTACCTTTTGTGGTATGACCAGTACCAATCTTTGAAATATCAATCTTCCCTTTATAAGTATTATATATTTTAAAAATAACGTTGGTATTTTCTTTTATAACAGATATAACTATTTTCTTATTTTTAGCCTGTTTACTAGCATCAATTGCATTATCTAAAAGAACTCCTAATATTTTAGTAATATTTTTATATATATTAGTACCCAAAGAATTTAACTTAGTTTTAACACCTGTTTCTACGTTAATATCATATTTTATCTTAAAATCATCCATCAATGATAATTTATAGTATAGTAATCCTTTTATTCCACCATCAGGAAACTTATTAAGCTGACTAATCAAATAACTGCTATGCGTTTTATTTGAATCTTCTACTACTGAATCTAAATACTCTATTAACTTTGATGAGTTCATTTGTGCATAACCGCGAATCACCATTAATTGATTTTTAAACTCATGATTGGCTTTACCTTGCTCCGTTATAATCTTTTCATACTTTGTAACATAGTTAAGCATTTGTTTGTTTTCGTCGTTCAATTTATCATATCTAAATTCGCTTCTAATAATTAGAACAATAACAAAAATAATACTAAACATGAATAATAAGTTTACATAATAATTTGATCTCATTAAAAATTCAAATCCGTTTTTCAATACAATAAGATACAAAATTACTAAAAATACATAAAAGTAATTTATTAAATTTTTATTTTTTCTAAACAAATTAATAATTCTTTTTATGGCAGTGCTTATTAATCTAATCTGTATTATTCCTAAAGCTAGCAACGATATTAATATATTTGCCAGTAAATTAATATAATAATTATCCACTATGTCAGTTGCATTTATTCCAAAAAGAACTAATAAAACAGAAATAATTATTTCAGATATCGACATAATAACTTGAGTTATAAACGAATAAAGTATAACATTTTTGTTTCTAATATTTAAAATCAAAAACAAGGCTATAGCAATAACAGTAACAAATAGTAAAAATCTAAACTGATTTGGAATTAAATAACAACTTACTAAACAATATAACCACACCACTAAATAAAATGCTATTATTTGTGATTTTTTGCAATTCTTTATTTGTTTGAACACAATTAACGTTACAGCTAAAGCTTGTGCAAATAAGGCTATAGCACTAACAATCACTCTTTCTACACTCATAAAATCTCCCTCAATCCCTTTTTATAATTTCTTGATAAATAATCTAAACTTGTATCATTATTTAAATATATTATACTGTTTTTAAAGTCTACACTTTCTATTTTATCTAAATTAACATAACAAGCTCTGTGCGTCTGATAAAATCTATTATCTAATTTATCCGCTATGGTAGATAATGGTTCTCTTACTGGATATTCATTATCATTCGTTACGATAATCGTTTTTTCGGTTGCATTATCTCTATAAATATACAAAATATTATTTAACTTTACATAGTGAATTTCTCTATTACTTTTAAAACTAATAATTTTCTTTGTATTCATTTTATCAATAACCATGTTAAACGCTTCTTTTAAACGTTCTTCATAGTTATCAAATTTAGAAATAAAATCAAATATTAATAGCTTCTGTTTTAAAATACTAAGCTCTAGTTCATCATGCGAGGTTAAAATTATAATTACGCTATCCCAATCAACCTTTCTGATTTCCCTTGCTATGTCTATGCCAGACTTATTTGGTAACTCTAAATCTAATATGTAGATTTTAATATCCGCCGGGGTGTTTATTAAGTTTTTTAGTTTTATACTATATTTATCAAATGAATGTATCTGATAATTAAAATCATAAGGCATGGTGATTTTGGCTATAATATTTTCATTTAATTCTCTAACATATTTATTATCATCACATAATATAAAGTTTATCATCTAGCATTCACCTGATTTTAATTATAACACAAGAATATGGTAATATGAAAAAAAAGAATTCTAAAGAATCCTTTTATGGTAAATTATCTAATATTATTCCCGTTCCTTCTGCCACACAAGTGAGCGGACTTTCTGCTATCTTGGTTGGTACCTTTATCTCTTGTTCTATTAACTTATCTAGGCCTTCGAGTAACGCACCACCACCAGTTAACACAATTCCTTTATCAATTATATCAGCTGAAATCTCTGGCTCTATTTTTTCAAGCACCATCTTTGCACCATGAATTATCATATCAACACTTTCTTTTATTGCTTCTCTTACTTCTTTTGAGGAGAAAGTTATTGTTTTCGGAAGACCTGTTAATAAATCTCTTCCTCTTACTTTCATTGTTTTTTCTTTAGTGCTTTCAAGAACGGTTCCTATTTTAATTTTTATTTTTTCAGCGGTTACTTCTCCGATTAGTAACTTGTATTTACTTTTGATATATTTAATTATGTCCGTATCAAAGGTGTTTCCCGCAATCTTTATTGACTCGCTATAAACAATACCATTTAAACTCAAAACTGCTATATCTGTTGTTCCACCACCTATGTCTATTACCATGTTCCCGCTTGGCATGTCTATTGAAAGGCCTGCACCTACCGCTGCCACTTTAGGTTCTTCTTCTACGTAAACCTTTTTAGCTCCCGTTCTTTCCGCTACCTCTCTTATTGCATTTTTTTCAACCTGGGTAATGTTAGATGGACAGCAAATTAATATCCTTGGCCTTGAAAAAATTGTCTTACCTTTTATTTTTTTTATAAAGTAATCTAGCATTATTTCAGTTTTATCAAAATCTGCGATAACTCCATCTTTTAACGGCCTTATTGCGATAACACTTCCGGGCGTTCTTCCAAGCATTTCATGTGCTTTTGTACCGATGGCTAACACCTTACCACTTTCTTTATCAATTGCAACTACACTAGGTTCGGAAAGTACTATTCCCTCACCTTTTACGTAAATAAGTATGTTTGCGGTACCTAAATCAATTCCAATATCTTTGTTTCTCATGTTATCCTTCCGGCATATTTTAACTTAGTAGAAATCCCGCCTCTTATATGTTTAACACTAGCATGATAACATAGTATTTTACTAACCTTATCATATAGCTTTTTATCTATGTTTTTTAACCTTTTACTCAAATCGTCATGCACGGTTGATTTACTAACGTTAAAATAACTTGAAATTTCTCTTACTGTTTTACCAGTTTCAATTATATAATTTGCTTCGTTTACTACCCTTGCTTTAATATTATAAGGCAAGTTTATTCATCTCCTTTATAAATTATATAACCCTGAAAACAAATATATTAATTTTCTGTTAAATCTTTTACTGATTTATCATAATATTTTTCTGGATTGATTACCGTACCATTTTTATACATCTCAAAATGTAAACCATTACTTACTTCACCATTTAATGTACAAGTTCCACTTTTACCAATTATTTGACCTTGTGATACTGTATCTCCTTTTTTTACTGCTACTTCTCCCAATGATTGATACAAAACAATAAGCTCTGTAGAATTTCTAATCTCAACTGTTTTACCAAGCAATGTGTCCTCGGTCACGTTTGTTACGGTTCCTGAAAGTGCTGCGGTAACATCAAATTGTTCATCAGCCTTATAATCAACACCTGAGTTTTGCATGTATATTCCTTCGTGGAAGATTATCGCGTTTTGTTGCTCTTCTTCTGATGCATCCTTTTCGTAAAAGCTTTTATAGATACTTATGTTTGATGCTGTGTAAGGTCTAATGATCTTTTCATCTTGATTAACAACTGGATAGTAACTATCAAATATATAGTCATTAACGTAAGTGAAATCATCATTTGTTTTAGAAACGGTTGCAGTATTATTATTTATTAACAATCCTGCGCTTATGGCACATACTAAAAGTACTACCCCTACTATTGATATTTTTACAAATGGTTTTAATCTTCTTTTTTTCATTATTATCACCTCTCATTTTAAGTTTTTACCAAATGAGAGAAAATATACATTAATTTATTTTTTTTATATCACAATTTTTATAATAGTGAGTAAGAATATCATTATATTTATATCCAGCTTTAGCCATTCCGTTTGCACCATACTGGCTCATCCCAACACCATGTCCATATCCGTTTACGTTAAAAACAACCTTATCATTATTTACGTTTATCGTAAAACTTGTAGATTTTAAATCAAACGCGCTTCTTATTTTACTAGATTCAAATTTTTTTCCATTTATAACGATGGTTTTAACTCTTCCGGTATTAGTTTTCTCTATGCTCTCAATATTTATAGAATCTTTAGTATCAAGCCCTAGATTAAATAAAAATTCCGATTTAGAAACTTCTTTCGTACTTGAAAAAACTGGAGATTCCTCCTTATCCCAACTTGAGTCCACACTAACTAAGTATGGCATATTACTAGAAAAGACATCTTCGCTGTTTTCGGTATAACCATTACTTGTTGAAAAAAACATTGCATCAATTAAGTTATTGTTATACAAAACAACTTCTCCTTTTGTTTGGGCAACTGCTTCTTTTACTTTTGATACATACGTATCATAATTATTTTGCCATTTTTCCTTCATTTCATCATAATCAATATAAACTTGATTACTAGTAGTATCTACCACGTCATAATCATTTTTAGAACTTTCTGATTTTTTTAATGCGTACGTTCTAGATGCCACCGCCTGAGCTTTTAACGCCTCAATATTAAAGGAAGCAGGCATTTCACCTGCTACTACACCAATTACGTATTCTTCTAAAGGAACCTCTACGATTTCATTTGTTTTGTTTCTTTTTACCTTAATTACCTTATTACTAATACTTCCGTACTTTATTTTGATTATAATGTCTTCCGAGTTACTTAACCCAATAATTAATAATGGTATTATAATAATTAGCAAAGTAAATAAAAAGATTTTTTTCATAGATAACCTCCGTCTATAGGAGACTAACGGTACCATATATATCAACAAAAAAGTTTACTAATAAATAAGATAAACATAAAGACAAAACTAGGTATAAGCAATGGATTTGCATAATACTGTTCTTCTTAAATATCTTATCTAGGTTCGTTGACGTCATAATCCATATACTAAAAGGAATAAATATACAATATAAAATTAATTTAATACTCATTAGTTTCCTCATATTTTTCTACTTGCTCTATTCTCATTTTATATCTTGGATCCGAAAGAAATGTCGAATTAATAAATATATCTACCATTTCTTTTATTTCTTTTGCGGTATGAGATTGAGCACTAAATGCTAAAACGTTAGCGTTATTATGCTCCTTCGCACTTTTTGCCTCGTCTTTATTATCTATTTTCGCACATCTAATTTTCTTTACCTTGTTACATGCAATTGATACTCCAATGCCCGTACCACACATAACTATTCCTAAATCAACTTCTTTATTGATAACAGCATTACTCAAAGTTAAAGCGTATTTTGGATAATCAACCATTTCACTTGAAAAACATCCATAATCTACTATATCGTATTCATCTAATAGAGACTTTAATTCTTCCTTTACCTTATATGCTCTGTGATCGTTTGCTAAACCTATTTTCATATTATTACCTCCATATTTTTATTATAACAAAAAAAGGTTACTATAATAACCTTATTTATTTAATTTTACTATTAATTGATACATCGTTTCAAAATCAAACTCTTCAACTTCTATATCCGCTCCGTTTGCCTTTAGATTCTCAATTAATGATTTGATTTTTTCAACGTTAGCCGAAACTAATCCTTTAGGAGTTTTTAAGTTATTACCACTTTCTTCTGTTGTAGACTCAGCATCATTGTCTAAATCCATTATTTCTAGCATGTCTGGTTCAGTATAACTTTCATCTAACCCTAAGTCTGATAACTTAGTCTCTTCTTTAAAAGTGTCATCGTTTAAAGGTTGTTCTTCTAGCTCATCCTTTTGTATAGCTTGTATTTCGTCGGTATTAATGTCCGATAATTCTTGAGTTTCTGGTATATCAATACTTTCCTTTTCTTCCTCACTAGATACTCCATCTAAAACGGATGGTTGATTATCCAAAGAAGTTGCTGATGAAGCACCTGCTACCGTATTCTCATTTACCATAGAAACACCATTACTAACTACATCATTTTGATAAGATGGTGTGGTAGAAGGCATTTCATATACTGGATTAAAATTATCAGTAACTGGGGTATTTGGTTGATAGCCATTATTAAAATTTTCTTGAACAGGAGCTTCTGGTTGTTGATATCCAATGTTAGAATTGTTTGGAAAATCAACACTATTATTTACATTAAATCCAGGGTTTGGAACGCTTGGATTACTAACTTGAGTATTAAAGCTTTGATTATTATTAAAACTATTAATACCAACGTTCTGATTAGTAACAACGTTTTGCATCATTGGATCGACTGGACTCGTTGGTTGATATGATGAGGGTTGATTGGAAACGTTAAAATCTTGTTCTGGTTGGATAAAACCATTAGCGTTCACGTTTAAGGTTCCGTTTTCATACGCGTCCAAAGGATCGTTTTTAGGTGGAAGCGTTTCAGGCATAATATTCATTGGACCTAAAACATCCATAGTTGGTGCACTTGCAACCGTAGCATCACTTAAATTTTTTATTTCACCTAAATCTGGTGGAACATCAACTGGTTGCGTCATATAATTATTCTCACCAGGATAGTTATTAGTATCAAACGCATTATTACCAAAAACAGGTTGCTGGCCTTTATTATTCTGCATTTGCCAAGGTTGAATAAACCCGTTATTTTGACCATTATTAAACATAGGAGGTTCTTGGCTTGGAGCACTATTTAATGAATTGTTATTTGGTACGTTACTAAGCATTGCGTTCCCGTTATTAAAGTTTTGATTATTATTCATATCGTTATTAAACATATTTATATTCCCCTTTATCCTTAAATAAATCATACAATAAAAAAGCCGTTATTACAATGGCTTTTTCTTAATTTCAGCAAATTTTCTAGGATATTTTTCACTTGTTTTACTTACTTTTTCAATTTTTATTAAAGTTCTTATACCGGTATCATTTGGCAATTGAAAATTAATGATATTTTTTATAACTCCCCCAAGTGTTTTAATTGCTTTTCTTGAGGTTTCTATTTCTTCTTTTGCATCCGCTTTCATCGGAATAAAATACCCTCCTAGTTTTACAAAAGGAATACATAACTCTGATAACATATTAAGATTAGCAACCGCACGAGAAGTTACAATATCAAATTTTTCTTTATTATTCAAAGCATATTCTTCCGCCCTAGCATGCATAGTTTTCACGTCTTTTAATTGTAATGTCTTTATAACCGTATCTAAAAATGTAATTCTTTTATTTAGCGAGTCAACTAACGTTACTTTTAAGTTAGGAAATACTATTTTTAAAACAAGACCAGGGAAACCAGCTCCTGTTCCAACGTCAAGAAGCGTTTGATTATTTAAGTTAATAGCTTTAACCAAAGTTAAACTATCATAAAAATGTTTTAAGTAAACTTCATGTTCTTCTGTTATTCTAGTTAAGTTAGTATGAGTGTTATACTCTATTAGCATTTTGTAATATATATCTAAATCGTTTAACTGTTTTTCACTTATATCAATATTTAAACATTTTAAAGCTTTTACAAATTCTTCTTTATTCATTATAATACCTCTTTAAATAAACCATAAGGATTGCTATATCACTTGGGTTAACGCCACTAATACGGGTTGCTTGGTCTATTGTTCTTGGTCTTATTTTCTCTAGTTTTTGCCTTGCTTCAGTGGCTAAATTATCAACTTTAGAATAATCAATGTCATCTGGTATTTGCTTTTTACCAAGTCTAATCATTTTTTCAGCTTCTTTTTTAGCTTTCGCTATATAACCCTCATATTTATGATTTATTTCTACTTGTTCTAATACTTCTTTAGAATATTTTTTAGAAAACCTATCTTTATAATCTATTATTTTAACTTCTGGTCTTTTTAGATATTCGGATAAATTACATTTTTCCTGTGGAAAAGTAATGGTTTTAATCTCTTCTTCTAACTCGCTTATTTCTCGCTTTTTATTTAGTAATTTATCATATCTTTCTTTAGGAAGTAATCCTACGTCATATCCTTTTTTACTTAATCTTAAATCTGCGTTATCGCTTCTTAAAAGAAGTCTAAACTCTGCGCGTGACGTAAGTAGTCTATATGGTTCGATTGTTCCTTTGGTTACTAAATCATCTATTAAAACTCCAATATAAGCATCACTTCTAGAAAGAATCAAAGGTTCTTTATTATTAAGCTTTAAAACGGCGTTAATACCTGCGATTATTCCTTGACCAGCTGCTTCTTCGTAGCCTGATGTTCCGTTTATTTGTCCTGCGGTAAACAAGTTTTCTATTACTTTTGTCTCTAAAGATGGTTTAAGTTGTAATGGATCTATTGCATCATACTCGATTGCATAAGCATATCTTAATATTTTTGCATGCTCAAGTCCTTTTAAAGAATGCACCATATCCACTTGAACATCATGTGGCATAGAAGTCGAAAAACCTTGTAAGTATATATCATCATAATACAAACTTTCAGGCTCTAAGAATAGTTGGTGTCTTTCTTTATCTTTAAAACGAACTACCTTATCTTCAATTGAAGGACAATATCTAGGACCAGTTCCTAAGTGCTCATAAAATCCGCCGTACATTGCTGATTTATTTAAATTATCCATGATTATTTTATGAGTTTTCTCGTTTGTGTAAGTTAGGTAACATGGTACTTGGTTTTTATAATCATAATATGCTATATCATCAAAACTAAAGGTTAATTCCTCATCATCCCCGTCTTCACGTGAAAGCTCGCTAAAATCTATTGAGGAACGTTCTATTCTAGGAGGTGTTCCGGTTTTTAAACGAAGTAATTTAAAACCTAATTTAGCTAAATTATCACTTAAAAAGTTAGATCTTTTCTCGCCATGAGGACCTTCAGGAGTTCTTTTATCTCCTACTAGTATATCTGCTTTTAAGTAAGTACCAGTTGTTAGTATACAAGCATCACAATATAACATCTTACCATCTTCCGTTATTATACCTTTTATTTTGTTATTTTCAACCATTAGATCCGCAACAATTGATTCTAAAATTTCTAAGTTTTCAGTATTCTCTAGTGTTTTTAACATTTCTTTTTTATATGTTACCTTATCAGCTTGACTCCTTAAACTTCTAACTGCTGGTCCTTTAGATCTATTAAGCATCTTTATTTGTAGTAACGTTTTATCTGCGTTACGCCCCATTTCTCCGCCTAAAGCATCTATTTCCCTTACAACGATACCTTTAGCACTGCCTCCGATTGATGGATTACATGGCATATCTGCTATGTTATTAATGTTTATCGTAACAAGAAGCGTTTTCTTACCCATTCTAGCAGATGCTAAGGCTGCTTCACATCCCGCATGACCTGCTCCTACAACTATTATGTCATACTTCATTTTCTTCACCTTCTTTTAAATTAACCTCATAAATAAACTGTTCCTCTTTATACTTTTTATTTTTATCAAAATAAATTGGCTCTTCATAAATCTTTTTAAAACCTAAACTTTCATAATATTTATAGTTACAATCATCATCTGTCACTATTTTTAGTTTTTTCATGTTATCTTTTTTAGCCAAATCAAAAGCGGTTTTTAATAATTTAGTTCCATAACCATTTCCTTGGTGTTTTTTATCAACTATAAAAATAATAATATCTCCATCATATTTATTATCAAATTTAGATTCTATTTTATCATACAAACTATTATATCTTACAAAAGCTTTTTTATCTTTTATAAAGGGACTTTTTACTATTAAAAGTTTCAATGATTTATAAAAATTTTTCCTAATTAAAAACTTTTTAGAACCTCTTTTTTCATATGCACAAAAACCAATTACTTTATTGTCTATTTTTTTTATTATCATTCGCTCTGCTTTTGATAATATATCAAACAATAAATAATAAGCACACCAAGGTACAGTTGTTTTTGATTCTTCTTCTCCCAGGTCCCACTGGTTATGCAAAATATTCATCATTTGCTTTAATTCTTTAATTTTCAAACAAATCACCCATATTTCTTTTGGTATTATACAATATAATTTAAAAAAAGTTAATTACTAAACTTTAATTAACTCATTTAACTCATATGTTATAAGATAAATCCCTTCATCATTTACATATTGTAATATAAACTTATCATTTTCTTTTGATATTATAAGTCCAATCGTTTTATTATGATACTTTTTCTTTAACGTTTTATCAACTAAATTCATGTATAACTTTATTTGCGATACATCTTTATAATTTGTTTTATTTAGTTTTAGTTCCACCGGTATATAACAATTTAAATTAGTGTTAAACAAAAGCATGTCTATGTAAAAGTTCTTGTCTAAATAACTTATTTTATATTCACTTCCGGCATATAAGAAACCTGATCCTAACTGTAAAAAGAAATCTCTTAACTCTTCTATAATATATTTTTTTAACATCTTTTCACTTAGTTTTTCTTTATTTGATACTTTTATTATGATTGGATCAAGTAGCATATCTTTCAAACTATAATTAGGTTCGTCTTTATTATCTATTAATTTTATGTTTTCTTTATCAGCGTATGATAATCTATCAAATGCTTTTTCTTTTATTAGTTTTATTAACTCTCTTTTGGATAAATTATTTAATATACACTGGTTTATGTAATAGTTTCTTTCATTTTCGTTTTTGATTGGTAACAAATATCTCCAATGAGTCCAAGATATACTAAATAGTTGGCCCGCTGGGCCAAGTTTTTCAAAAACCAAGTATAAATTTCTCATTCTTGTTAAATTTGTATAGTCATATCCTTTTCCATATTGTTCTACTAATTTTATAGACCAATTCTTAATTAATTCATTTCCATATTTTGCTCTTTTTTCTCCGCCTTGTGCTTCTACTAGTAGTCTTCCTATTTCATAGTATGCATTTAAAGTATCTTTATTTGACTGTAGTATTCTTACTCCTTCATTTACTTCTTTTTTCTCTATTACATCTTTTATTTTATTATAATAATCCATATAATTAATACTCCTTTCGGGTTAGTTATTATATGGATTTCTTTTAAGAAATTAGTCGAACTTTATAATATAATGCAAAAAGTTGCACCAATGGCGCAACTTTTTAAAATAAACTATTTACCTAAACAAAACCTACTAAACAAATTATCTATTAACTCTTCAGTGTAATTAGCTCCTATTATGTCTCCTAAACGCTCCCAGGCAAGTTTTAAATCTATTTCAATCATATCTATCTCACTATTATTTAAAACACCTTGATAAGCATCATTAAGGGATTCTATAGCTTGTTTTAAAAGAGTTATTTGTCTTACGTTAGTAAAATAAGTTAAGTTTTTATTTAAAAATGCATTTGCGTTAAACAACTCTTTTATTTTTTCTTTAACTAAGTCTATTCCTTGGTTTGTTTTAGCACTTATTCTTATAACATCTTCATTATATTTATTATTGTTTTTTAAGTCATCCTTGTTCATTATTACAATTCTTTTCTTATCTTTTGTCTTATCAAGTAAGAACTTATCTTCTTCTGTTAATTCTTCTGATGAATCTAAAACAAGTAAGATTAACTCTGCTTCTTCTATTAAACTTAAACTTTTTTCTATTCCTATTTTCTCTACAACATCGCTTGATTTTCTAACTCCTGCTGTATCTATTAAATTAAGCTTTACTCCACCCACTATTATGCTTCCTTCAACAATGTCACGGGTTGTTCCTTTAACGTCTGTTACAATTGCCTTATCCTCCTCTAATAAAGCATTTAAAAGACTTGATTTACCTACGTTTGGCTTACCTAATATAACCGTTTTGATTCCGTCTTTTAATATTTTTCCATCTTCTGATAGCTTTAAAATATTAGTTAATTCTTCTTTCATCTCTTTAACTTCAGTTTTTATTCTATCTATTGTTACCACTTCAATATCTTCATATTCAGGATAATCAATGTTTACCTCTATATTAGAAATTAAAGCTACTATCTTTTCTCTTAAATCAGTAATAAGTTTAGATACTTTACCAGATAATTCATTAACGGCCATCTTTCTTGTAAGTTCAGTTTCAGAATTTATTAAATCCATTACTCCTTCCGCTTCGGTTAAATCTATTCGTCCGTTTAAAAATGCCCTTTTGGTAAATTCTCCTGGTTCTGCTAATCTACAACCAGAAAGAAGAAGTATTTCCATTATTTTATTTACTACCGCAACTGATCCATGGGTATTTATTTCTATAACATCTTCTTTGGTATAAGTTTTAGGCGCTTTCATTACACTAACTAGTACCTCATCAATTATTTCATCTTTATAAACAATGTGACCATAATTTATGGTATGAGAATCTACTTTATTTAAATCTTTTCCTTTAAATATACCTTTTACTATTTTTATAGCATCATCACCTGATACTCTTATAATTGATATAGCACCTTCCCCTAGCGCTGTTGATATTGCAACTATTGTATCATTCATATATAAAACTCCTTACAACTAATTAATTATTATATTCTTTATTATTTAATGTGCTATTATAACACTTTATAAAATATTATTTTGTATAATTTTTCTCTAAATTTAATTTTTTTTCTACATCTTTCATTAAAATTTGATCTTTTTTAGTAGATATTAAATTATTATTTTCATAAATTTTTTTTATTAAATAACTATCGTAGTATTCTATTACAACAATTTCATGATCATTATGATAATATATACTATTAAATACTTTATTAACTTTACGTTTATTAAAAAAATAAATATTCTCATCAGTTTTATAAGATGGTTGTATATAAGGATTACCCATTTGAGAAAAATAATTATAAAATAAAGGATTAATAAATTCTGGATTATTATAAATTATATTATAACACTCAAACAATATTTTCTGTACTTCAAAAATTAACTTACCTGATTCTATACTTGTTTTATTTTCTTCAAAATTATATTTATTTAATAGATAAAACATTTCTTCTATTTTTTCTTTTTCTAATCCTTTTTCAATTAATGCATCAATTAAAATATCTATATTACCTGTTGCTCTTGTTTCCAATAGTTTATCAGAACCTATAAACAAACACAAAATTCTAATAAAATCTGCTTTAAAATCATAACCATCATCTTTTCTATCAAAGTATTCGTAATTCAAAACACTAGTTAATCCTTCTAAAAACCAAGCATAATCACCATAATATAAAATTTTTCCACTTTTATCTTCAAGATGAAAAATTTCATGTGTAATACAAGTTTTTCTTGATTCTTCGCTATCAAAGTTAATAGTATTATATTGTAAATTGGTAGTTCCTGCCGCTCCCAAATCTTTATTTATAGGTCCTACTTTAAGATTTGAAAGACGATTATATACATATTCATAATCCAAATATTTATTATCTATAAAATATTGTATATATCCTGTTAAATTCTTCTTTTCCTCTTCAGTTAAAGAATCGTTAGATAACAATGCATAATAAAGTAAATATGCTTTTTTTTCATCCATGTTAGAATTTTTTATAGAATCAATAACATCCTTAAAATCTTCATCCTCTAAAAAACTTTTTGATTTTTCAGCCTTATAATTAGAGATAAAATCACTTGAACTTATACTTTGACCATCAAATGGATTAATCCGTTTAAAAGAATAATTTATGTTATTTGCAATGACTCCTGATGAAAATATAATATTCAACACTAGTAAGGCACACTTTAACCTAGTTAAAAAATCTTTACGTTTTTGTTTATCATATAATGACTTATTATATACATAAGAATCTTTATCTTTATAGAATTTCACTAAAAGTCACTCCCCTTTGTTTTTCGTATTATAACATAAAATAATATAAAAAAAGAGAAATATTTATTATTTCTCCACTGGTTTTATTACAACACACCTATTTGGTTCTTCTCCTTCACTTATAGTTGTTACACCTTTAAAATCTGCTAACCTGGTATGAACTAGTCTTCTTTCGAAAGAATTCATTTTGTCCATCTTAACTTCTATTCCGGTTTTAACAACGTCTTTAGCTAGTTTTACTGCTAATCTTTCAATATTTTTTTGTTGTTTTTCTTTATAATCGTTTGAATCTAAAATTACGTTGACTCTAGTTCCAATTTGAGTTTGAATTGATTGTCTAAGCAAATCTTGTAATGATTTCATCGTTCTACCATTTTTTCCAATAAGAATGGCACTATTATCAGAAAGCATGTTAACTTTTATATATTTCTCCCTTTTTTGTGTTTCTAACTCAACGTTAATTCCCATTAATTCAGTAATTTCTTTTAAATAAGCTTTAATATATTCTACAACGTCTTCTTTTAAAACTACGGTAACCACATATTTTTTTGATTTAAATAATCCTCCAGATTGTTCTTCTGTAACATTATAATAAACTTCTTCTTTAGAGGCATTAAGATCATTTAAAGCTTTATTTAATACTTCTTCACTATTCTTACCTTCAAATTTATGACTTTTTAACTTTAGCACTATTACCACTCCTTGCTACTAATAAATTTTGAACAATAGTAAATAAACTTGAAGTTATCCAATATAAACCAATTGCGGTAGATAATTGAAATGAGCTTATCGTTATAATTACTACCATTACATTCATCATTATCTTAGTTGACCCTGCTGCTGGATTTGAATTATCAGCAACATCGTTTTTAGTTAACTTAAATGAGAAGAAAGTTACTAAAAATACTATTATTGGTATTATTACGTACCAGAAGTTTCCTTGGGTTAAAGCAAACCATGGCGTTGTTCCTAATTGTAACCCTAAGAACTTACCTTCAAAAATAGCTGGTGTTCTATTAATAGCTTCTAAGAATGCAATAAATAAAGGTAATTGAACAATCGCAATTAAGCATCCTGAGAATAATGATATATTATATTTTTTATATATTGCCATCATTTCTTGAGATTTTTGCATCATTGCTTGTTGATCATCCATTTTATTAGCATACTTCTTCTCTAATCTCTGTAACTCAGGTTGTGCTTTTTTTAGATTTTCTGATTGCATCGCGCTTTTTTTAGTTACTGGATATAAAATTAATCTTATTGCAAGCCCTGCCAAAATAACCGCAAGACCAAAGTTTTTAACTAAATATCCTAGTTTTAATATTAACCATGCAAGTGGTTTTATAAATATGTTATCCCAAAGTCCTTCTTCAGAAGTTATTTTTGGAGTAAATTTACTACAATCGACTAACTTGTCTGTATCAACACCATTTTTTTCATATATTTCAACCAATTCATCTTCGGTTGGCTTACAAATTATATTTTCAGTAAGTGATTGGCCCGTTGCATTCTTACCTTCATCATATTTAACAACCTCTTTTGTTTTTTTACCATCATCATTAGTTTTTTCAACAATCAGTTGCTTTGTACAACCAGAAAGTAAAAAAACTAGTAAAAAAACTATTAATATTTTGCTTACTTTTTTTAGTTTTTTCATCTAGCTTATTTTCTCCTATCTATTTAATTTTTTCTAAAACACTAATTAAATCTTCCTTTAATTCTAAATACTTGGCGTCTTTAGCGCTTTTCTTTAATACAATTATATAATCTTTATTTGGAAAATGCAACCGAGATTTATCAACAATATCCTTCACTCTTCTTTTTAATTTGTTTCTTAAAACCGCTTTCCCCATTTTTTTCGATACACAAATACCAAACCTATAATTAGAAACATCGTTATCCTTAATATATATATAAGCATATTTAGAATGTTTTTGATTTCTTAATTTGAAAGCTTTATCAAAATCTCTTTTTTCTTTTACTATGTTTATCTTTTTCATGATTACACCTTCCCTATAACAAAAAACCACTTACCTAAATAAGTGGAATTATGCTGATAGTTTCTTACGTCCTTTTGCTCTTCTTTTATTTATTATTCCTGTCTTAGCTAACATTCTAGCAAAAAAACCATGTTTTTTCTTTCTTTTATGATTATTTGGTTGAAAAGGTCTTTTCATACTTACACCTCCATTTTTATTTTTTTCGTCGTTTCTTTTTTTAAACACGAATATTATAAGTGTTATTTTAATAATTGTCAACCTTTTTAATGTACAGTTATACTTTAATAAATATTATGGTTAAGAAAAAATTATTTTTACCTATAAATCTTGTCAATACTTTTTCCACATTTTTTAAAAGTTATTTATTAAAAAAGAAAAAAGTTACTAACACACTTTTCCACAGTTTGACACATTTTTTTCTTATATTTTCTAATAATTTAACTATTTATTAACATCCTGTGGAAAACTTTAAAATGTTTATAATTTAAATGTTTATATTTTTTTTGTGGAAAGGTGGATTTTGTCGTTTTTTGTTGAAAAATAACAACATAACTTGTGGAAAACTATTGTGGATAATTATTTATATACCAATATACATTGTTTTTCCACAGGATTTTTGGTAAAATAGATGTAAACAACCAAGGTTTTATAGGGGGAAAGGAGGTTATTATGAACATAGATAATCTATGGGATAATTTCCTAGAGAAAATTAAACCAAAGATATCTTCATTATCATATGATACTTGGTTTAAAAATACAAAACTTGTATCACTTGATAATAACGTAGCTAAAATATTGGTTGATTCACCTTTACAAAAGAAAAGCCTGCAAGAAACTTGGTATCAAACTATATCTGACGTGTTTAGTGAAATAACAAATACTAGTTTTGATTTTGAGTTTGTGTTTGAAGATGAAGTTAAAACAAATACCAGTATTCCTGTGGAAAACATTGGAGTTCCTTTAAATACACCAGAAAAATCAAATTTAAACTCAAAGTATACGTTTGATTCATTCATCGTAGGGGATAGTAATAAATTTGCTTACATGGCTGCGGTATCGGTCGCAGAAAATCCAGGAAAAACCTATAATCCTTTATTTTTGTATGGAAATAGTGGATTAGGAAAAACACACCTAATGCATGCAATAGGAAACTTTATTATTGAAAATTCAAATAAAAAAGTACTATACGTAACAAGTGAGCAATTTATATCAGACTTTCTTAACTTAAATAAAAAAGACGAGTCAGGAACCAATTTTAACTACATAGATAGTTTTAAGAATAAATATAGGGGAGTTGACGTTCTAATAATTGATGATATTCAGTTTTTAGGAGGTGCAACGCAAACACAACAGGAATTTTTCAACACCTTCAATAATTTATATGATGATAATAAACAGATTATTATTTCATCAGACCGATCACCAGATGACTTAAAAAAACTAGAAGATAGGTTAAGAACAAGATTTAACTGGGGATTAAGTGTTAACATTTATCCACCGGAATACGAAATGCGTGTTGAAATATTAAAAAAGAAAATCATAGGTCAAAACATGGAAGGAACCATAAGTGATGATGTAATTGCTTATATAGCTAACAACTGTGATTCTGACGTAAGACAACTAGAAGGTGCATTAACAAGGGTTATCGCTTATGCTACGATGTTTAATACTAGCGACATAAACCTTAATCTAGCGATTGAAGCTTTAAAAGATTACTTATCTAAATCTTCGTTCGTAAAAAATAACATACAAAAAATACAACAAGTAGTTGCAGAATATTACAATATAACGGTGGAAGATCTAAAATCTAAGAAAAGAAAGGCTGATATTGCATTTCCAAGACAAGTAGCCATATACCTATGTAGAACAATGACTGATGAATCTTTTCCTAAAATAGGTATTCAATTTGGTGGAAGAGATCATTCAACGGTAATGCATTCGGTTGATAAAATTGATAATGAGCTAAAAACTAATCCACAGTTTAAGTCCATTATTGATACTTTAAAAAGTAAAATAAAATAACTTGTGGAATAAAGGGGTAATTTTCAACTGGTAATGTGGATTAAAATATTAAATTTTTCTTTATAAATAAAAGAAAAATAAAGTTTTCCACATTATCCACAGTAATAATAATAAAACATATATAATAAAAGGAGAAATAAATATGAAATTTAGTATTAGAAAAGATGTTTTACTTCATAGTTTAAATTCAGTAAGTAAAGCATTATCAAGTAAAAATTTAATTCCAGTATTATCAGGTATTAAATTTAATTTAACAAATAATGGATTATTCCTAAGTGCAAGTGATAATGATATAAGTATAGAATCATTTATTGATAAAAGTAAGTTAGAAGAGATTAATTCGGTAGGTAGTACTGTTATTCAAGGTAAATATATATTAGAAATAATAAGAAAGTTAGAAGGAAGAATTGTTAATATAGAATTATTAGATAATATAAAAGTATTAATTTCTTGTGGAAACTCAGAATTTAATTTAAATTGTATGGAAGCCTCTGAATTTCCTAATTTAAATCTTGAAGAAAAGAAAGAACCAATAATAATTAAAAAATCAGAGTTTAAAAACTTAATTGCAAAGACTTCATTTGCTATATCTTCTCAAGAAACAAGACCAATCCTTACCGGTATTAACTTTAAAATAAACGAAGATAAATTAGAATGTATTTCAACAGATTCTTATAGATTAGCTAAAAAATACGTTACTTTACCTAATAAAGTATCTGAAGATATAAATATTGTTATTCCTGGTAAAAACTTAATAGAATTAACTAAAATATTAGAAGAGACAGATGATGATATTGAAATGCACGTGTTTAATAATAAAGTTTTATTTAAATTTGATAATACTTTATTTCAAACCAGAGTATTAAGTGGAACGTTTCCAGATGTTAATAGATTAATACCAGCATCTTTTGAATTAGAAGTAAAAACAAACGCTGGAGAATTCTTTAACGTAATAGACCGTGCAGCGTTATTAACTAGCGAAAAAGATAAAAACATTGTTAAATTTGAAATAGAGGGTAACGAAGTAATTGTTTCATCTAATTCACCAGAAATCGGTAGGGTAGAAGAAAAAATGGACGTAGAAAAAAACAATGATAATAACATAAAAATAGCTTTTTCTTCAAAGTTTATGATGGATGCTTTAAGAACGATTGAAAGTAAAAACGTAATATTATGTTTTAACAATGACGTTCAACCAATTATAATAAAAGATGATAAAGATAAAACTTTATTACAATTAATTTTGCCAATTAAAACATATTAAATTAGAGTTAAGGAAGAAGATTAGTTTCTTCTTTTTTTATTCTAATTATTCAAAATATGACAATTTATTTAAAAATACTGTGGATAATAGATGAAAAAAATTAAAAAGGAAGGGTTTTGGAAATGAACGAATATGAAATAAACGCGCAAACTCTTGCGATAATACCACTTGGTAAAGAAAAGAGTAAGGTAATAGAAAAAAATGGAGATTTTATTATTAATTCATCTCCTATAAAAATAATAGATGAAAGTTGTAAATTTTTTGGAAGTAGTTATGAAGGTAGGTTTGCTGGTACTAAAACTTTAACTGGAATAACTCATAAATCTCCTATAATAATTGAAGAAAGTAAAAAAATTATATTTTTTCCTACTAAATCTCCGAGGTTAAATACTTGTGCATGGATATCTTTTAATAACGTTTCTGATTATTATGGTGATGGTAAAGATTCTGTAATTAGATTTTCTTGTGGAAAAGAGTTAAGACTTCATACATCTTATACAATTATAGATAATCAGGTGTTAAGAGCAACTCGTTTAGAGTCAGTTTTAAGGAAAAGAATTAAAGAATTTTAATAAAAATAAATAAAAATGTATTTTTTATTGAAATAATGCTCAAATAAGCCTCATTTTATGGTATAATTAGTTTGTATGTAGTAGTATACTCAAAACGGGCGTAGGTGGTTTAAATGGGCGTTAAAATACAAAATAATGATTTTAAAGAGTCTTGAATTAAATAATTTCAGGAACATATCAAAAGTTTCTTTTTCTTTTGATAAAAATATTAATATTTTTATTGGAAATAATGCCCAAGGAAAAACTAACGTACTAGAAAGTATATATTTTCTTGCGATCACAAGATCACATAGAACACATAATGAGCTTAATTTAATAAAAAATAAAGAATTGTATACAAAGGTATCAGGAACGTTTGAAAATGATGCTTTAGACGTGCATTCTTTATCAATCTTATTAAATGCTAAAGGAAAAAAAGTAACGGTAGATAACATTGTTCAAAAAAGGATAAGTAATTATTTATCAAGGTTAAATGTTATTATGTTTTGTCCTGATGACTTAGAAATAATAAAAGGATCTCCTAGTATAAGAAGAAAGTTTTTAAATATAGAACTTTCGCAATTTAGGAATGATTACGTTTTGTTGTTAAAGGAATATAACGTTTTATTAAAACAAAGAAATGAGTATTTAAAACAGAAGAATAACGCTAAGTTTGATAGAACATATTTTAATATTATAACGGATAAGCTGGTAAGTAAAAACATTGAAATCGTTAAAATTAGGTATGAGTTTATAAATAAAATAAATATGTATCTAGAAAATGTTTTTAATGATATTGCTGGTTTTGGAACACTTAAAATTAAGTACAAAAGTTTTATTAATGAAGAAGACTTAAAAAATGATAATTTAAAGAACTTAATCTTAAATAGATATAACGATTTATTTATGAATGAACTTCTTCAAAAAACAACACTTTTAGGATGTCATAAAGATGATTTTAAGATGTATTTAAATGATTTAGACGTCACTGAATTTTGTTCTCAAGGACAACAAAGATTATCCGTTTTAAGTTTAAAACTGGCCGAAATTGAAGTATTTATAAAAGAGAAAAGTACCCGCCCAATAATTTTGCTTGATGATATTTTTAGTGAGCTTGATGAGTTGAAAAAAAATAACATAATAAATTATTTTAAGGATGATGTTCAAATATTTATAACTACTACTGATATTAAAGATATAAATGAAGAGTTAAAAGAAAAGTCTGATATTTATGTTGTAGATGATGGTATTATAACAAAGGAGGAATAGTTTATGCAGGAGAATAAAGAACAACATTATGATGCATCCGATATACAGGTATTAGAAGGTCTTGAAGCCGTAAGAAAAAGACCAGGTATGTATATTGGTTCTACATCTTCAACAGGTCTTCATCATTTAGTTTGGGAAATAGTTGATAACGCAATTGATGAGTCTTTAGCGGGCTATTGTGATGACATAGAAATTATTATAAATAAAGATAATTCCGTAACCGTAAAAGATGATGGGCGTGGTATTCCGACTGGAGTTCATGCAAAAACCGGTATTTCTACGGTGGAAACAGTTTACACGGTACTTCATGCTGGTGGAAAGTTTGGTGGCGGTGGATACAAAGTATCTGGAGGATTACACGGTGTAGGTGCATCGGTAGTTAATGCTTTATCAAGTTGGGTAGAAGTTAAAGTATACCAAGATAGTAAGGTTCACTTTATAAGGTTTGAAAAAGGTGGACATACCGTCGAACCTCTTAAGGTAATAGATAATTGTTCACCAGATCGTACTGGTACCACGGTTACGTTTAAACCAGATCCAGAAATCTTTAAAGAAACAACCGTTTTTGACTATGAAATATTAAAACAAAGGGTAAGAGAACTTGCTTTTTTAAACAAAGGATTAAGAATAATTTTAGTTGATGATAGAGATATTGAACCAAGAAAAGAAACCTTTGTTTATGAAGGTGGTATAAGTGAATACGTTAAGTATTTAAATAAAGGAAAAACTCCTATCCATGAACAGATAGTTCATTTATCTGGAGAAGAAGATGGTATTTCTGTGGAAGTTGCAATGCAATATAACACTGGATACACTGCTAATATTTATTCTTTTACTAATAATATCAACACCCATGAAGGTGGAACACATGAGGATGGCGTTAAGAGAGCTTTAACAAGAATTATTAATAATTATGCAAAAAAGAATAAATTTTTAAAAGATAATGATTCACCTTTAACTGGTGATGACGTTCGAGAAGGAATTACAATGATTATTTCTTGTAAACATCCAGATCCTCAATTTGAAGGGCAAACTAAAACAAAACTTGGTAATAGTGAAGTAAGAAAAATAGCGGATGATGTATTTAGTGAAGGATTTGAAAGGTTTTTACTTGAAAATCCAGATGAAGCTAAGCAAATAATGGAAAAGGCTATGACGGCTGCAAGGGCAAGGGTAGCCGCTAAAAAAGCAAGGGAACTAACGCGTCGTAAAGGTGATTTAGACGTTATTAATTTTGGTGGAAAATTAGTTGATTGTAAAGATAAAGACCCTTCTGTTTGTGAGATATTCTTAGTCGAGGGTGATTCAGCAGGAGGTAGTGCTATCAAAGGAAGAAATAGTATGACTCAAGCAATTCTTCCTTTAAGAGGTAAGATATTAAACGTTGAAAAGGCAAGATTAGATAGAGCCTTATCAAACGAAGAAATAAGAACTATTATTACTGCTTTTGGTACTGGTATAGGTGAAGAATTTGACCTTAGTAAGTTAAGGTATGATAAGATCATTATCATGACCGATGCCGACGTTGATGGCTCTCATATAAGAGTATTATTACTTACTTTATTTTATAGGTTCTTTAGACCAATCGTTGAGGCGGGCCATGTTTATGCCGCTCAGCCACCATTATTCTGTATAAAGCATGGTAAAACAATTAAATATGTATTAAATGAAGAAGAAAGAGATGAATACTTAGCGTCATTAAAAGAAAATACAAAGTATGATATTATGCGTATGAAAGGTCTTGGTGAAATGGATGCCGAAGAATTAAACGAAACAACCATGGATATAAATACTCGTGTACTTCGGAAGATAACTGTTGATGATGCCATGGCCGCAGATGCAATATTTAATAAACTTATGGGTGAAGAAGTAGAACCAAGACGTAAGTTTATTGAAGAAAATGCAGTATATGTGGAAAATTTGGACGTGTAAGTGAGGTGAAATATAATGGATCATAGTAGAGATAGATTAGAACATAACAACATAGTAGAAGAAGTAAAAACTTCATTTCTAGAATATTCAATGAGTGTAATTGTTTCTCGTGCACTTCCAGATTTAAGAGATGGATTAAAACCCGTACATAGAAGAATATTATATTCAATGTATGAGTCGGGATATACTCCCGACAAACCGCATAAGAAATCGGCAAGAATCGTCGGTGATGTAATGGGAAAATATCACCCACATGGAGATTCTTCTATATATGAAGCAATGGTAAGAATGGCTCAAGATTTTTCTTATCGTTATATGTTGGTAGATGGGCATGGTAACTTTGGTAACATTGAAGGTTATGGAGCTGCTGCAATGCGTTATACCGAATCAAGGTTATCTAAAATATCATTGGAATTATTAAGGGATATAAATAAAGATACCGTTAATTTTATTCCAAACTTTGACGAGTCTGAAAAAGAACCAGAAATATTGCCATCAAGATTTCCAAATATATTAGTTAACGGAACTATGGGTATTGCGGTTGGTATGGCAACTAATATTCCACCACATAATTTATCAGAAGTAATTGATGGATGTGTGGCATACATAGATAATCCAGAAATAGATACATATGGACTAATGCAATATATTAAAGGCCCTGATTTTCCAACCGGTGGAATAATATTAGGTAATAAAGGTATTACTAAGGCTTATGAAACTGGTAGAGGAACAATCACAATAAGAAGTAGGGCAAGGATTGAAGAAAAAAATAATCGTCATTATATAATAATTGACGAAGTACCTTATGGAGTTAACACATCAGAATTAAAAAATAAGGTTGCCGAACTTGTTCATAATAAAGTATTGGAAGGAATATCAGACTATCATACAGATTTAAAAAATGGTATTACAATAACAATAACATTAAAGAAAGACGCAAATCCTCAAGTTGTATTAAACAATTTATATAAACATACTGCTTTTCAGTCTAATTTTGGAATTATTTTCTTAATGTTAGATAATGGTACACCAAAAACATTAGGTTTAAGAGATATAATTTCAAAATATATTGATTATCAAAAAGAAGTTATTATAAGAAGAACAAAATTTGATCTTACTAAAGCAGAAAATAGGGTTCATATTTTAGAAGGTTATAAAAAAGCTTTGGACAACATCGATGAAGTTATAAAAATAATAAAAGAAGCCGAAAGCGACGTAGTTGCAAAAGAAAAATTAATTAATAGATTTGCATTTACTCAGATTCAAGCTGATAATATATTAGAATTAAAGCTTCGTAGATTAACAGGTTTAGAAAGAAGTAAAATAGAATCAGAGTTAGAAGATTTATTAAAGTTAATTGCTGAATTAAAAGAAATTTTATCTAGTGATGCTAACGTTTTAGCAGTAGTTAGAAAAGAATTACTTGAAATCAAAAATAAGTATGGCGACGAAAGAAGAACATCAATCGATATGACCGCAATTGATTTTATTGAAGATGAGTCTTTAATACCAGAAGAAGACATAGTAGTTGCTTTAACTCATAACGGATATATAAAAAGAATGCCTACTGACACTTACAAACTTCAAAATAAAGGTGGCGTTGGAATTAAAGGTATGTCTACAAATGAAGAAGATTTTGTTGAAATCTTAAAATCGGGAACAACGCATAATTATGTTTTATTCTTTACTAATAAAGGTAAAGTATATAGAATTAAAGGCTATGAAATTCCAGAATTTTCAAGGCAATCAAAAGGATTACCAATAATCAATTTATTACCGATTGAAAAAGATGAAAAAATAAATAATATTTTATTAGATGATGGTAATGAGAATAATAAATATTTGGTTATTACAACTAAAAACGGATTAATTAAGCGAACCGATGTTCATGAATTTGAAAACATTAGAAAAAATGGTAAAATTGCTATTACTTTAAAAGAAAATGATGAAGTTTTGTCTGTTCACTTTACTAATGGTAACGAAGATGTGGTTATAGCATCTAACAATGGTAGAATGATAAGATTTAATGAGAATGAAATAAGAGTAATGGGAAGAACAGCAAGTGGTGTTAAAGGAATTGAATTAACTGACAATTGTTTCTGTGTTGGATCAGAAATCGCAAAAGAAGGACAAGATGTATTAGTTGTAACTGAAAAGGGTTATGGGAAACGTACTGATATAAATGAATATAGGTTAACACACAGAGGTAGTAAGGGTGTTAAAACTTTGAATATTACCGATAAAAATGGTACTATAGTTGCATTTAAAACAGTAACAGAAGACAAAGACTTAATGATAATAACAGATCAAGGTATTGTTATTAGAATATCGTTAGATAAAGTATCGAAAATGAGTAGGGTTACACAAGGAGTAAGATTGATGAACTTACGAGAAAACCAAAAAGTTTCAACTGTATCTATTGTTGAAAAAGAAGAATCTGAAAGTACACCAGAAGAAAACATTGACGAATCATTTGAAATCAAAGAAGAAAAAGAGATTGAAAAATAATCTCTTTTTATGTTTCACGTGAAACATAGTAAATAATACTTGATTAATTTAATTTAATATAATAAAATAATTTTGCACAACGGAAATGTTAGAACCAGGTCAGGACCGAGAGGTAGCAGCCTTAATAGCCTCTTTCCGTGTGTGCTTTTTATTTTAAGAACTATGTTCCACGTGAAACATTAATATAAATTAGTTTATAAAGAACTATGTTCCACGTGAAACATTAATATAAATTAGTTTAGAAAGAACTATGTTCCACGTGAAACATTAATATAAATTAGTTTAGAAAGAACTATGTTCCACGTGAAACATAGCTATAGGTATCAAAATGAACGAAACTTTTGTTAAGTTAGCTATTAAGGAAGCAAAAAAAGCTTATAAAAAAGGAGAAATTCCTATTGGTGCGGTTATTGTTAAAAATAACAAAATTATATCAAAGGCACATAATTTGGTAGAAGTAAAAAAAAATGCCATAATGCATGCTGAGATTTTAGCAATCACAAAAGCTACAAAAAAATTAAAAAATTGGAGACTTAATGGATGTGAAATGTATGTAACTTTGCAACCATGTAGCATGTGCGTTTCAGCAATTGAATTAAGTAGAATTGATAAAGTGTATTTTTTGACACCAAAAGATAAAGAAATAAAAATAAATAATGATAAATATATACATATTAAAAACAAGGACGAAGATGAATCATTGAAATTAATACAAATTTTTTTCAAAAAAAGAAGGTGAATGTTCCACGTGGAACATTACATAAAACCAATTAAATTATAAACTATGTTTCACGTGAAACATAGCTTTTTTGGTTTAAAAATATTGCTTAAAATGTTATAATTAAAAGCAGAGGTGAAATGTATGGCGTACCAAACTTTATATAGAAAATACAGACCTAAATCATTTGAGTTAGTTTATGGTCAGGATACAATTGTTAAAACATTGAAAAATATTATTAAAAATAAAAAATTAAGCCATGCATATTTATTTACTGGCCCAAGGGGTACTGGTAAAACAAGTAGTGCAAAATTATTCGCAAAGGCCATTAATTGTTTAAATAACAAGAGTGGTGATGCTTGTAATGAATGCGAAAACTGTAAATCATTTAATGAAAACAGCAATCCAGATATAATTGAAATAGATGCGGCATCAAATAACGGAGTAGATGAAATAAGAGAAATAAAAAATAAAGTTAATTTAGTGCCCGCAATGTCAAAATATAAAGTATATATAATAGATGAGGTTCATATGCTTTCAATAGGTGCTTTTAATGCGCTATTAAAAACTTTAGAAGAGCCTCCTGAGTATGTAATATTTATATTAGCAACAACAGAGCCACAAAAAATTCCAGCAACCATTGTTTCAAGGTGTCAAAGATTTGATTTTAAAAGTATTTCAAGTAATAAAATGAAAGAATGTCTTGAAAATATAGTAGAAAAAGAAAAAATAGATATAGATGATAGTGCTTTACAAGAAATTATTGATAATTCTAATGGTGGTATGAGGGATGCTATTGGATTATTAGATCAAGCTTCAGCATTTTGTGAAGACACAATAACTGCAACAGATATTGAAGAATTATCAGGAAATATTTCTGAATTAGAAATAAGAACAATTCTAGTTGATATAATAAAAAAAGAATATAAAAACATATTTGACAAAATAACGGATTATTCTAAACGTGGAAAAGATTTTTCGTTGATATGTGAAAAAATAATAAATTATGTAAAAAAAGGCATTTTATATAAGAAAAAGGTACAACTTGATAAAATAGATGTTGAAGATAAAGAGCTATATGATTCTATATCCGATAGTAAATTATATTTAATTATTGATTTTTTGGTAGAAACCTTAGTTAAAGTAAAAGAGAGTTATCAAAAAGAATTAACTTTTGAAGTTCAAATTATTCAATTAATTGATAAATTATCTGGTGAAAGAGAAATTTTAGCTAATAACGTTAATGTTTCACGTGGAACATTAACAACAAAAAAGCAAAAAATGGAAGATGTTCCACGTGAAACATCTAGTGAAAACAAAAAAATTGAAAACAATGTTCCACGTGAAACATTAGAAAAATCCCCCATTGACGAAATTAAAAATATTAGAATTAATAATATATTGAAGGAAGCTACAAAACAAGATATGCAGTTTGTATTGGATTTATGGGATAATATAAACGATTATCTTATAGATGATAAATATAAATTAGTAGCAGGTATCCTAATAGATGCAAAGCCAGTTGCAGTATCCAAACAAGGTGTTATAATAACATTGCCTTTAGATTCTACTGTTAATAGAATAGAAAAAGAATATGATAATAGTAAGGAACTTTTAAAGGAAATTTATAATGAAAATTATAAAGTTGTTTATATTTCTAGCGATTATTGGAAAAAGGTAAGACCAACTTATGTAGAAAAGGCCAAAAATGGTACGCTAGAGATAATAGACGAGAATGAAATTTTAGATAAAATAAAAAAAATTAATAATAAAAACTCAGTAAATGAATTTAATGAGTTGATAGAAATGGAGGAAGATTAATATGAATTTACAAGCTTTAATGAAACAAGCACAATCAATGCAAAAAAATATTATGAATTCGAAAGCAGAAATAGAATCTATGACTTTTACTGGCGAATCAGAATTGGTAGAAGTAAAAATGAATGGTAAAAGAGAGGTTTTATCGGTAAAAATAAAGAGTGAAGAATTAGAAAAGGATGATATTGAAATATTAGAAGATATGATTGCAATTGCTACGAATGATGCACTTAAGAAAATAGATAAGGAAATAGAAAATAAAATGGGAAGTCAAGCAGGAGCGTTAAGCGGACTTCTATAATAGGAGTACAACATGAATTATCCACGAAGTTTTCAAAATTTAATTGATTGTTTTAAATTGTTACCTGGTGTTGGAACAAAGACCGCCGAAAGATATGCGTTTTCTATGCTAGATTTAGACGAAAATAAAATAAATGATTTTTGTGAGTCAATTTCTAACGTTAAAGAAAAAATAACAACATGTCCTAATTGTGGTTGTATGTCTGATTCGAACAATTGTTTAATATGTTCTGATGACAGCAGGCACAAGGATATCATATGTGTTGTTGAAAATCAAAAAAACGTGTTTATTTTCGAAAAATTAGGAGTTTTTAAGACTAAATATCATGTGTTAGGAGGTCTTATTTCTCCTATGGATGGTGTTAATCCAGAGGATTTATCAATAAGCAAACTAATTGAACGAATTGAAAAAGAAAATATAAAAGAAATTATCTTAGCTTTAAGGCCAGGAATAGAGGGAAACACAACGGCTTTATACATAACTAAGTTACTTGAAAATAAAAATGTTAAAGTTACACAAATAGCGCAAGGTGTTCCAATGGGAGCAGAAATGGAGTATTTGGACGCTTTAACCCTTGAGATGGCTTTAGAAAATAGAAGTGAAATATCATAATTTTAAAAATAGAACATATTTTCTATTAGAGGTGAAAATATGTTGAAAGTTATACTAAACGTTGTAAAAAAAGTAATAATAGGGATGATTCTACTTTTTGGTTATAATACTTTTTTGTCATCACTTAATCTAATGATACCAATTAATGTTATAACCATCGTAATAGCAAGTTTATTTGATGTTCCAGGAGTTATTGGGTTAGCCTTGTTTTTACTTTTGAATTACTAAAAGAGGTGGTAACATATGTCTGATATAATTATTAATAATCAACCTGTATTATCTAAAATTTTAAACAAAATACAAAAAAGTAATACTAACGTTCAGGCATATATGCTTTATGGTGATTCGAAAGAAATATTAAGAAATTATGCAATTATGTTTGCTAAGGTGTTAATTTGTCCACGTGAGTATTGTGATAATTGTAATAAGTGCAATATATGCAGGAGAATTGATAATAATGTTTATGGAGAATTAAAAATTGTTAATCCGGTAAACAAAATGATAAAAAAAGAGGCGGTTTTAGAAGTTAAAGAAACTTTTAATACTGAAAGTATAGAAGGAAAAAATGGTGTATATATAATTAATGATGTTGAGTTGCTTAATACATCAGCGGCTAACGCAATACTAAAATTTTTAGAGGAACCAGATGGTAATTCGGTCGCAATATTTACAACAACAAACTTAGATGCTGTTATTAAGACAATTTCTTCTAGATGTCAAACAATTAAAATTAATAATTATAAAGTTAAACGCGGTATTGAGTTTGTAATGGAAGTAAGTGGTTTTGATGAAGAAACCATATATAAAATTGTTGATTTTACCAAAAAGATAGAAAAAGATAAAGCAGGTGCTATTTCAAACATAAAAAATGAGTTTATTAACAATTTTGATAATAAGGACGCTTTAATGAATGCTCTTAACGTAATGCTTTTGTATTATAAGGACATGTTAAATTATTTAATTAGAAATAAGTGCTTTTATTTTGATGTAAATGACGTTAAGTTGGCCTTAAATAATCAGGACAAGGATTTAATTTCAAGAAAAATATCATTTATTTTGGAAAATATATCAAAATTAGAGTACAATGTTAATGTGTTGTTGTTTATGGACAACCTAATTATTAGAATAGGGGAAATGAATGATGATTAAAGTAATAGGAATTAACTTTTCAAACGCAAACCGTATATATTATTTTTCACCAGGTAAACTTAAAGTAAAAAACGGCGATTATGTTATTGTTGAAACCGAGCGTGGCATTCAATTTGGACAAGCCGTAACTGATATTTTAGACATGCCAAAAGAAAAAGTTTTCTTACCCCTAAAAGACGTTATTAGGATTGCTACAGAAAATGATATAAAAATAAATGAAAAAAACGCAAAAGATGCTGGTAAAGCTTTAGAATACGCAAAAGAGTTGGTGATAAAAGAAGATTTAGATATGAAATTATTTGAGGCTTCGTATACGTTTGATCGGAAAAAGTTAATATTTAAATTTATTGCTGATGAAAGGGTTGATTTTAGGCAGTTAGCAAAACTTTTGGCAGCAAAATATAAAACTAGGATAGAGCTAAGACAAATTGGAGTTAGAGATAAAGCTAAAGAAATTGGAGGACTAGGTCCATGCGGAAGACCATTATGTTGTAGTGAGTTTTTGACTAGTTTTAACAGTGTATCCATTAATATGGCAAAGAATCAGGGAATTGCTTTGAATCCTACTAAGATAAATGGAGCATGTGGAAGATTGCTCTGCTGTTTAGGATATGAGGATGACGTTTATACCGAATACAAAAAGAATTTTCCTAAACTAGGTGAGTTAGTTAACGTTGGGGATAAAAAAGGTAGGGTAAGTGAACTAAACGTTTTAAGTGGTAATTATAAAGTTAAAACTTCTGATGATGAAGAAATCATTGTAATGGTAGATCAAGATGGAAGTAATTAATGATTTATTAAACTATAATGGTTTAAAAATAGTTCAGAACACTAACTGGTTTAGTTTTTCAATTGATTCTGTTTTGTTGGCAAATTTTGTTAAGGTAAATAATAAGCAAAAAATAATTGATTTTTGCAGTGGAAACGCGCCGATTCCACTATTTTTAAGTACTAAAATTAGTGGAAAAATAATTGGTGTAGAACTTCAAAAAGAAGTTTACGATTTAGCGCTAAAAAGCATAAAAATAAACAAGTTAGAAGATAGAATCGAAATTTTAAACGAAGACGTTAGAAAACTTGCTGATATGTACGAAACTGATACCTTTGATTTAATAACTTGTAATCCACCCTATTTTAAGGTAAAAACAGATTCTAATACAAACTTTAACACGATAAAGTCAATCGCTAGGCACGAACTTTATCTTAATTTAGATGACATATTTAAGTGTGCTAAAAAGCTACTTAAAAATAATGGTAGAATAGCAATGGTTCATAGAACAGATAGGTTAATTGATATAATAACTTGTATGAAGGAAAATAACATTGAACCAAAAAGAATGCAATTTGTTTATCCGTTTAAAAATTCTAAATCAAATTTAGTCTTAATAGAAGGAGCAAAAAATGGACAAAGTGGTTTAATTTTAGAAAAAAATATCATTGTTCATAGCGAAGACGGAAGTTACACGGACTATGTGAAAAAAGTATTTAATGGTGGTGATATAAATGAAAATTAAGTTGGTGGTTGGATTAGGCAATCCTGGAAAACAATATAATAACACAAGGCATAACATGGGTTTTATGGTACTTGATGAAATAGCAAGAAGATTAGAAGTATTTAAATGGAAAGAAAGAGATGGAGCTTTATACTTCGATTGCTATTTAGATTTAGCACATATAATTTTTATGAAACCACAAAAATATATAAATCTATCTGGTGATGTTATGATTGATTTTATTAAATACTTTGATATAAAAACAGAAGATATTTTGGTGGTAAGCGATGATTTAGACTTACCAGTAGGCAGTATCAAACTAAAGTTAAAAGGCTCTTCTGGTGGACATAATGGCTTGAAAAATATAGAAGAAAGACTTGGTACCAATGAATATCGTAGGGTTAAAGTAGGAATATCTAATGATAAGGAAATGGATACCAAGGATTATGTTTTAGGTAAGATTGGTCCAACCGAAAAAAGACATTTAAAAAAGGCCATTGATTTAGCAGCTGACGCAGTTTTGGCATCTTTTCACACTCCGTTTGAAGAACTTATGAGTAAGTATAATACCAGAATAAGAAATTAGGTGATAAAATGCTTAACAACATTTTTCAAAATAAAATAGTTGATAGTAAAAAACCGGTTTTAGTAACCGGTTTATGTAAAGGGGTCCGAGCATCGTACGTTTGGAATCTTTTTGGTGCTTTAAAACAGAATTTATTAGTTGTTACAAATACACTATTTGAAGCAAACGCTTTATATAAATCTTTAAGTAATGGTACAAATAACGTTTTACTTTTTCCAATGGATGATTTTATTGTTAGTGAAGCTTTGGCAACTTCACCCGATTTAATGACAAAGAGAATAGAAACATTAAACGAGTTATCCACAGCAAAAGAACCACGGTTAATAATAACAAATTTAATGGGCTATTTAAGATTTTTACCTAGCAAGGAATTATGGAAAACCTCTAGTGTTTCGTTAAGTGTTGGTAATAACGTATCACGTGATGGCTTAATAAAAAAGCTTTCTCAAATTGGTTATGAAAAAGAGAGTTTGGTTACTAAAACGGGTGAGTTTGCAAACCGAGGATACATCTTAGATGTATTTCCATATGGATATGATAATCCAGTAAGAATAGAATTTTTTGACGACGAAGTAGAAAGCATAAGAGTTTTTGACGCTAATAACCAATTATCCACAGGAAAACTTGATAAGATAGACGTATTGCCTTTTACTGAATTTATAAATGAAAAAGAAATGTATGATGTTCCAAAAAGGCAAAGTTTACTTCCTTTAGTTAGTGATAATATATCTAGTTTAGTAGGATACATGGATAATTGTTTAACGATGTTTATGGACTTAGATAATATTTCTTTAGCATACGAAAAAATAATGGAAGAGGTAACCGAATTCAAAGAAACCGATACGTTTGATACTCAAAGTTACATGCATGATTTGAAATGTATGTTACCTAGCATTTACGTAAATATATCAAGTGTTGATAATTATAATAAAAAAGAAAGTGACATCTTAGAAAGTTATTATTCTTCAGATATTGAGCAGTTTAATGGTAATTATGATAGAATTAATCATTTTATAATGAAGATGTTAGGATCTAAGCGTAAAATACTAGTGTACTTAAATGATAAACATGCAACTTTAGATTTTATTAATAAATCTAGTGTAATGACGATCATGAGTACGGAAGATGATTTAAAAGAAAACGTAGTTAACATTATAAATGATACGTTACCAAATGGTTTTATAATAAATGATTTTGTTTTTTTAACTCAAAATGAATTATATAAAACAAGTAACGTGGTAACTTATAAAAGTAAGTTTAGATATGGTTCAAAGATAAGGGACATAAATAAGCTGAAACCAGGTGATTATGTTGTTCATATGAGTCATGGTATTGGTAGGTACTTAGGTATTGTTACTTTAACAGTTAAAGGTTTAAAAAAAGATTTTCTACATTTAGCTTATAAAGATAATGATAAATTATATATTCCGGTTGAAAAAATTGAGTACATAACAAAATATTCTTCAAACGAAGGCGCAAAACCTCGTCTTAATAAGCTCGGCGGTACCGAATGGTCAAAACAAAAAGCTAGGGTAAAGGGTAAGGTTAAGGATATTGCACGAGAACTTTTAGAAACATCTGCTAAAAGAAAACTAGTGCCTGGTTTTGCATTTTTTGCAGACGATGAAGATCAAGTGCTATTTGAAAGTAAGTTTGCTTATGACGAGACAGCGGACCAAATAAAAGCAATAAGAGAAATAAAAGAAGACATGGAGCAGCCGTTTCCAATGGATAGACTCTTATGTGGTGACGTTGGTTATGGTAAAACAGAGGTTGCCTTTAGAGCTATATTTAAAGCTATTAAATCGGGTAAACAGGCATGTTTTTTATGTCCTACCACAATTTTATCTAAACAGCATTATGAAAATGCCATTGAACGGTTTGAAGGTTTTGGAGTAAACATCGAAGTGTTAAATAGGTTTGTATCTCCAAAGAAAAAACAACAAATATTAGAAGAACTAGAAAGTGGTAAGATTGATTTAATAATAGGTACCCATCGTTTGTTAAGTAAGGATGTAAAATACAAGGACTTAGGACTTTTGGTTGTTGATGAAGAGCAGCGCTTCGGGGTTGCTCATAAAGAAAAAATAAAAGAGTATAAAGAGAACATAGACGTTTTAACTCTTTCTGCAACACCAATCCCAAGAACGCTTCAAATGTCCCTTACCGGAGTCAGAGGATTATCATTAATTGAGACACCTCCTGCCTTTAGATATCCGATTCAAACGTATGTTTTAAAAGAAAACGATCAGGTTATAAAAGACGCGATATATAAAGAGTTAGCCCGTGATGGTCAGGTGTTCGTGCTTTTCAATAACGTTGCTAAAATTGAAGATCAGGTACTTAGAATTAAAAAACTAGTACCAGAGGTTAAAATAACTTATATTCATGGTCAAATGAGTAAGGATAAGATAGAACGAACAATGGAAAGCTTTGTTAATAACGAGTTTAATGTTTTGGTTTGTACCACCATTATTGAAACTGGAATTGACATTGAAAACGCCAATACGCTCATTGTTTTAGATGCTGATCATTTTGGACTTAGTCAGTTATATCAGATAAGAGGTAGAATTGGCCGTGGAAAAACGCTTGCGTATGCTTACCTAATGTATAATAAAACTAAAGAATTGAATGATGTTGCCGTAAAAAGACTTAACGCCATAAAGGAATTTACCGAGCTAGGTAGTGGTTATGCTCTTGCGGTAAGAGATTTAGCAATTCGTGGTGCTGGGGATATATTAGGAGCAGAGCAATCTGGTTTTATTGATACCGTTGGTTATGATATGTATTTAAAAATTCTAAACGAAGAGGTCGAACGCTTAAAAGGTAGTGTTAAGCAAGAAGATCAAGAGGATGCGGTAGAAGAACGTTCGTTTATTAGTGTTGCAACTCACGTTAGTGATAAATACGCAGATAGTGAAGATTTAAAAATTGAAATACATAAAATAATAAACACAATTAATGATTATGATAGTTTTATAAAGGTAAAAGAAGAATTGACGGATCGTTTTGGAGAATTAGATGAAGAAATAATAATATATATGTTAGAAGAATTATTTCAATATAACGCCAAGAAAAAGGGCGTATTTAAAGTAGATCAGTTACAAAACAGTATAACCGTGTACTTTAATAAAGAAGTATCGCAAAGACAAGATGGGGCAGAACTTTTATCATCACTATTTAAAATAAATCCTTCTTTTGATGTTAAGTATCTTAATAACATTTTAAGAGTCACTCTTCCAATTAAAAATTTAAGTGAGCACTTTCTTTATTATTTAACAAAAATGTTAGATGTAATTGAATAAAACTAGCGTTTTTATACATTCTAAAAAAGAAGGGAAGAATTGTATGAAAACAACAGGAATAACCAGAAGAATAGATGAACTTGGAAGAATTGTAGTTCCTAAAGAAATAAGAAAGAACATGCACTTAAAAACAGGGGAATTACTTGAGATTTTTCTTAGTGACTCTGAAACCATTACTTTAAAAAAGCATTCTATAATAACTAAGGGTGAAGAGTTTATTTCTTTTTATATAAAAGCTTTAGCGGGTAAAATAAACGCATTTGTTTACATGACTAATTTAAGTGAAATTGTTTTTTCAAATGATGAAAGTGTAATTGGAGAGAAAATAAGTTCTGAATTAGAGGAACAAATTTCTAATAATCTAAACGCAAATAATTTAACAAAGCTTATGATTACTAACAAAATCGTTTTAGAAAAGCCTTTTTCTATTTATCCACTTTCTCCCAATGGAGATTTATCTGGCGTTTTAATAATAAAATTTAAGGATGATAAACAATTTGAAAACCAAGAAATCATTAAGTTTTCCACAGCGTTTCTTGAATCTTATTTTGAGAATAATTAAACTATGTAAAATTTTGTCTAATTTTGCAATTAATTGTCTTTGATATTTACTTAAACATTTTTAATGTGTTATATTTTTAACGTTGTATCAAGTAGTATCCGTTGTAAAATTAATGAGAAAGGAAGATATTTTGATGCATCAAAGCGAAATAGTGGGTAATGCCAGAGCATTTGCTATTAAAACTATGTTTTTTCTACTATTAATAGCATTCTCGGTAGTGATGTATTTAGAAAGTAAGGCTATGTTAGATATGGCTTATGCTTTTGTGGTATTGGTTTTATTTATAGAGTTTTTAAACGTGAAATTATATCAGTGATATGGTATAATTTTTTTGGTGATATAAAATGCTTATAGATACTCATTGTCATTTATTATCAAGCGAGTATGATGATGTTGATAAAGAAATAAAAGAAGCCTTAAAAGGCGGAGTTGATAAAATAATTATTAATGGTTTTGATGTTGCTAGCAGTAATGAAGCGGTTGCACTTTCAAAACGATATCCAGAAGTTTATGCCGCGGTGGGCATAGGTCCAGAAAATGTAAATGCCACATCTGATGATGATATAAAAAAAATAAAAGAGTTGGCCAGTAATGAGAAAGTAGTAGCAATTGGAGAAATCGGGCTGGATTATTACTGGACTAAGGAAAACAAAGAAAAGCAAAATAGTGTTTTTAAAGATATGTTAAGAATTGCAAAAGAAATGAATTTGCCCGTTATCGTGCATAGTAGACAGGCGATTCAAGATACATATGATTTATTAACTGAATATAATGTAACAGGAATACTTCATTGTTACTCAGGAAGCGTAGAAATGGCAAAAGAATTTATAAAAAAAGGTTTTTTAATAGGAGTTGGTGGTGTAGTAACCTTTAAGAATGCAAAAACATTAAAAAACGTGGTAAAAGAAACATCACTAGATGATATTTCATTAGAAACAGATAGTCCTTATCTTTCTCCTGAACCTTTTAGAGGTAAAACTAATAATCCATCAAAATTACGTTATATAATAAAGGAAATAGCCTTATTAAAAGGTGTAAGTGAAAAAGAAGTAACCGATCGAACATCTTTAGCAGTTACCTCTAAATTTGACTTGTAATAGTAATTATGATATTATTAGATACGAACCCAAGTTATGGGTGTGAGGTGAAAAAGTGAAACATTTTAATAGAAAAATTAAAGGTGCTTTACTAATATTAGTTATATGTTTAGTAGCATTTATTGGTTTTTCAAAGGCTGGAATACTATTTTCAGATAGTGGGAAAGACGTTATAACGGTTTCGACTAAAAAGAAAACCTTTGATCCTAATCAGTACGTAGCGTCGGTCGCTAAGGTAACTCAAAAGCAAGAAGAGGTAACTACTACTCAAGAAGCGACAACTACGACAACTACGACAACTCAAACGACTACAACCCAAAAACAGGTTCAGTCGGTTCCGGTAAGTAGTTGGACTGGTGAGGTGCTTACCAAAAGTAAGGGTGTAGTTAATGGTCCTTCCGGAAAGGAATCATATTATAACTTAAACATGACTAGTGTAATAAATGCCATGAGACGTTTGGGATACTCGGAAGCGGAATATCCTTATTGGATTCGTGAAGATGGTGTTAAAATGCTAGGTGGTTACGTTATAGTAGCTGCAAACTATGAAATACGTCCTAGGGGAACAATAATAGAAAGTTCTTTAGGATATGCAATCGTTTGTGATACGGGTAGTTTTGCGAAAAGAAATCCAACGCAAATAGATATCGCGGTCAATTGGTGATAATTTAAATAATATGATAAAATAAAAACAAATAAAATTATTTTATTTGTTTTTTTGTGTAAGGTGATGTTATGAACGTAAAGGAAATATTAAAAGAAAATAAGTTTGTTTTTAAAAAAAAGTTTGGACAAAACTTTTTACTTGACCAAAACATATTAAATAACATTGTAGGGGTAGGTAATATAACAAAAGATACACTTGTTATAGAAGTAGGTGTTGGAGCGGGTGCTTTAACTAAAAAATTAAGCGAAAAAGCGAAGACTGTATTAGGGTACGAAGTAGATTTGGCCTTAAAAGAATCATTAAATGAGATATTAAAAAATTACAAAAATATTAATATAATTTATGATGATTTTTTAAATCGTAATATAAAAGAAGATATAAGTAAATATCAATATAAGAACATCATGGTGGTAGCAAATCTTCCTTATTATATAACAACACCAATAATAACAAAGTTTATTGAGGAACAAATAAACGTAGAAAAAATAATCGTAATGGTACAAAATGAGGTTGCGGATCGTTTTTCCGCCAAACCAGGAACGAAAGCATATAATTCATTAACAATTTTTCTTAATTATTATTTTGATATAAAAAAGGAATTTACCGTTTCAAGGAACGTTTTTTATCCAAAACCAAACGTAGATTCGGCGGTTGTTTCGTTCACGAGAAAAGAAAAAAGGCTAGAAGTAAAAAACGAGGATTTGTTTTTTAAACTTGTAAGGGATGCGTTTACTCAAAAAAGGAAGACTTTAAAAAACAACCTAAAAGGATATGATTTAGATAAGATAAATGATACTTTAAAATCATTTGAAAAGGATATAAATTTTAGGGCAGAAAATATAACCATTGACGAATTTGTTGAAATTTCAAATAAATTAAGCTAAACAAGAATGTTTAGTTTTTTTTTGCATATATTTTTTTAGGTGATGATAATGTTTAAAGTAGGGGATTTAGTAACCAGGATTTCTCATGAAAATGATGTTGTATTTAAAATTGATAAAATAATCGACAACATCGCTTATTTAAAGGGTGTAAACGTACGGTTATGCGCTGATAGTGACATAAGTGATTTGGTTTTAGTAACATCGAAAGATGACAACGAAGATAGGGATTTTTATGAAAAACTAGAAAAAATAAGAAACTTTGAAAGAAGTGATTATTTTTATATTCCTGGCAAAATTCTTCACGTTGATGGTGATCGGGAATATTTAAACAGGTGTTTAGAATTTTACAAGAAAGCAAACGTTTTAGCGTTTGGCGTTTATTCCGAGGAAAAACAAATGGCCAGCAACATAGAAAAATACTTAGAAGACATAAACCCAGACATAGTTGTTATAACTGGACATGATTCTTTGGTTAAACAAAACTCAAAATATTTTGCGGATGCGGTAAAGGTTTGCAGAAAGTATCAAAAGGATTATGATAAGTTAATTATAATCGCAGGAGCATGTCAATCTGAGTATGATCGCTTAATTAAGGCCGGAGCTAATTTTGCATCAAGTCCTAAGAAAATAAACATTCATGCCTTAGATCCTGCAATAATAGCCCTATCACTTAGTTTGTGCGATAAAAATAAAGAAATAAACTTAATTGATCTTTTGGATAAAACAAGTAACGGAAAAGACGGAATGGGAGGAGTAAATACACGGGGTGTAATGACAACAGGCTATCCAAGATAAGGAGATGAGAAATGTTATCTGAAATAAAAAAGAAAGTTGAAAACTTAAAAGGAAAAAGAATTAAGATATGGATTGATGTAGGAAGAAATAAAAGTGAGACTTATGAAGGGTACGTTTTAAATACGTATAAAAACATTTGGACTTTTAAAACGGATACTGACGTAAAGAGTTTTGGTTATTCTGACATATTAATAAATAGTGTTGTAATAAGTTCATGATATATGAACTTTTTTTATTGCATTTGTTGATTTTTCTCTTAGTTTATGGTTAAATTAAAATGTATATACTAGAATGGAGGAATTCTATCATGAAGAAGACGGCAGGAAAAATTAAGGATTGGCTTACAATAACCAAAATACGTATTTTAAATTTCATTAAAGAACATAAATATATTTCTGCCGCAATAGGCATATTTTTAATGTCTGCTGTTGTTGCTTTGATAGTTAGGGCTGCAACTGATGAAACAATTAGTAATGCTACGGCTAGAGTGGATAATTTAACAGTTTCAACAGAGGGAGAACAAACTGATATTGCGCCTAACTTTACAAAAGTAACTTATACGTTACATTTTACTTTAGAAGATCAAAGTGGGTGTACTACGCAAGGTACCGTTTATCAATCCGATGAGGTAAAAATAATTGCTACGTTACCTGATGGAATAAATACTAATGATGTTAAATGGTTAGGTGCTGATGAAAACGCAGCATCAGAAATATCGGAAGATGGTAAAACTCTTACGGTTACTATATCCCCAGTTAACGTTTGTTCTGGACAAAGTCAGTTGTTTACTTTATCTGTTTTAAACGCGAATAAAGATACTAACATAAAACCAAATATTACAATTCAAGGTGGTAGTAATTCATCACCAGTATCCGTAAATGATGTTCAAAGTGTTACAACAACATATGATAATGAATATTCTTTAACTCCAATGATAAAACCAGGTGTTGCAAAAAAGATTTCTGATGATGGGGATAGAGACGCGTTATTTGGAATAATACTTGGTGTTCAAATTGATTCTGATGAAGAAACAGTTTCATTAAAAGGAGCTCATTTAAGCACGTCGGCTGATCTTACTTTAATTGCTACGCAAGGTTCTAATAACGAATCAATAACTTTATACACGGCTAACACCGAGAAGTTCAATGGAGACCATGATGGTAACTATTATGGTATAAACGCTTCTTCAAGGCACTTTTTTACACCTGATAACATGCCTGATTTAACTTCTACGTCTGGTAAAATTAATGGGTTAACTTTAATTGCGGCTTCAGATGCAAAAGAAGGTGTTGTAAATGATACCTACACAGCCCCACAGGTTACTTTAACAGGAGATAACAACGTAGAGATAGAAAAATATCCTGATGGTACGGATGAGTCATATAGAACCTCGATTTTAAAGGGTACTTTATCAGATGCAAGAATAAGTTTATCGGGTGGTACAACGGTAAACTCTAGTGACCAGTTATACGGTAATGATGGCGAAGTAATAGACGATATCGCCTTAAATGAAAAAGGAAATTATGAAGTAAGGTATGAGGTTACGGGGGATAATAATTCAAAAACAACAATGATAAGAAAGATTAGTATTGTTGATCCTCAAAACAGTAGTTACTCATTGGAAGGTGCTAAAAAAATATATGTTGAAACCAATACTTCGGTATCCAACTTTAAAGAATTAGGGCTTTATAACATTGCCGAATCCAGGTTGGCTACCAAAGATACCGAATATACAATAAGATATTTAAATGGTGATGAAGAGGTAAATGAAGAAGACATGTTAAAAACCGCTGGAACATATACGCAAGAATATGTTATAACCGATTCGTCTGAGACAGTAAGAAGAACGATTGAAGTTGTTGATAATCTACCATCGATAACATCAGAAAAGATTTCAGTAAAAACAGGAAATGTTTATAGTGGGGAAAACTTTAACGATCACAAAGTAATTATTGGAGAAACAGAAACCGAATGTAATAATAGGTGTACGTTCTCACAAAATGACAATAATACATTTACATATACAATTAACAAAAAAGATGATTCAAATTATATTACTGAAATTGTAAGGCCAATTAACACGGTTCCAAAACAATATAAGTTTTCAATTTCAGGAATTATCCCTGATTTTACGGCTACGCGAATTGATAATGATTTTTATGCAATAGGAGCGTATTATGTTACCGCCAAGTCAACTAGAACTAGTTCGTCAGATGAATTTTTTAACATTAATTTATTAGCTATATTAGATGGTAAAACATCATCGGCTCAAGTAGAAAGCAAAGAATATTCTAATGGTTATGATTCTAGTTCACTTATAAGCAATATGTACGTTAACGAGAACTCTGAGATGGTATTAGTAGATAGTTCTGAGAAAAATGGGTTATATGGTAATTATTATACAGCCTCAATGGGAGAAGAAGTAACTTTAATGTCAAGTTTTGAATATGGTTATGATGCCGACGAGAATATATCAGAACTAAACATAAATATTCCGGTGGATGATAACTTAATACCAATATCATATTCTACTGAAGTATCAGAAAATTCATATTTTTATATAAAAGCCACATATAACGATTCAGTGATAGATAGTTTACCGGATTTTAATATTCAATATTGCAAAGATTCTAGTAATGATAATTGCATTTCACCAGAAGAATTTAATCGTGATGAGGATACAATAAAATATATTAAAATATCAATAAGGCCAAACGAAGACCAAAGCTTTGTTATAAGGCCAGGAACATTAATCGAAATAGGAACTAAATTTGAAGTGAAAACTTATTCTGCAACATCGGATGTAGCTAGTAACTTAAATAATTTAAAATTTAATGAAACAGCAACTTTTTCGTGGGAAAACAATGATGAAACGTTAACAAAGGAATCATCAACTCCTGATGTTTATATTACACCATATAAATCAAGGGCAACGGTAAATATTGGAAGTGGAAACGATTATAGTTCATCAGATTTAATAATACTAGATGCATCAAAAAATGATAATTATACAGTATTTACAACGCTTGATGTAACGTCGCCTGCCATGAACATAAATTCAAATATTTTTGGTTATAACAGATTAGAAAACTTTACGGTAAGGTTTGAACTACCAAAGGGTATTAACTATGTTTATAATAACAACTATGAAACAACTCCTAATATTACATACAATAATGATAATACCATTCTAACTTATACCTACACAGCAATTGAACCTAATAGTTGGATTGAGCCTATCTATTTTGACTTTAACGTGGATGTAGCGTCAATTACTGGTGATTTTCAAATTAGGGTTTCCTCAGGAGACATAAATGGTACTGATTATTCTATCAATAATGACGTTTCAAGTATTGATAAATATAAAACAGAGACGAAAAACATAAGAATAGAAAACACCGAGCCGGTTTCTTATGGACAATATATATATTCGAATGATATATATATATCTAATATAAACAAAGATGATTCATTTGATTTTTCAACAAAATTATATAATAATGAAATACCATCAGGTAATACGGTAACTGATGTTGATGTGTACACGGTATTACCATACGTAGATGAAGTTAATGGTTCATCATTTAACGGAACCATACAATTAGGTGAATTGCCTTCGAATACGATGTGTACTACATCTGACCCAAGTATGGTAACTTCAGAAAATTTAAAAGATAACGTTCAGTGGCAACCATGTGAAGACTTTAGAACATCAGACGGAAAATATACTGGCCTTACCGCGTTTAAGGTACATTATGATAGCTTGGCTCCAAAAACGTCTGCTGTTAGTACTATTAAAGTTTATACTACAGGCAATGAACCAGATGATGTTTATACGTTTAAATCTTATTTGGAATATACAAATGCCAATGGTACTAACTCTGGTTATAAAAACTTTAAAGATATTAAGCTTGATGTTATAAGTAAACAGATAACTGGTGTTGTATGGGAAGATTTTAACGTCGATGGTATCATGGATGAAAATGAAAAAAAGATTGATAGCGTAACTTTAAATTTGTATGATTCAGACGATAACCTAGTGAATTCTACCACCCCAGATAAAGATGGTCAATATAAGTTTACTGGTTTAGATGAAGGTAGTTATTATATAGTTGCAGATTTTAATACAGAAAAATATGGAGCAACAGGAATGCCTTCTGAAGACTTCTATGATAAATCAAGATTATCAGCGTTTAAAGAAGTTCCTGTTGAAGACGTTGATTCCTCTTTAACAGGTGATGATGAAGACGAAAGCGAGAATGAAGGTGAGGATTCAGATTCACAAGAAGAACCTGAGGTTATGAGCATTGTAAAAACAGATCCTATAATAGTAAATTCTGAGACAAGAATAATAAGAAATATTAACCTTGGTTTATCTTTAAGAAAAGTGTTTGAATTAAAAGTAAACAAATACATTACTAGAGCTGAAGTTACCAATGCATTAGGCGTTGTAACCACTAAAGAGTATGGTAATGTAAAACTTGCTAAATTAGATGTTAAAGACATTAATAATTTAAGTATAAAGGTAGTTTATACAATAGAAGTAGAAAACGTTAAGTATTATCCAGGCTACGCAACTTTGATAACAGAATTAGTACCTGACGGAATGAGTTTTAACCCAGAATATTCAGAGAACCAAGGTTGGGAATTACAAGAAGATGGTACCTTAACCAACAGAACATTAGCTGATGAAATAATAAACGAAGGCGAAAAAAAATATTTAACGGTAGCTTTTGATATTACAAGAAAAGAAGCTGGATCTTTCGTTAACTTTGTTTCCGTAGATGATTTAGAGATATTAGGAGGTACCGAAAATGAATAGTAAAATAAGAAATATAGTATTATTACTCTTAATTAGTGTTTTTGCTTTTCCTTTATCTACTAAGGCAATTAAAGTTACAAATAAAACGTTATGGTCAGATTTAGGATATAGTAATGCAACCTATTCAACTAAAGACTATGGTGAAAGAGAAGCAAGATACATTGGAAGATGGCGTTCTAATGAAACTAGTTCACCGAACGTGTTTTGCGTTGAACCAGGTGCGTCTTTTACATCGAACTCTACCGTAAGTGGTTATAGTACATCAACTTCCGCTCCTAGTGGAAAGTGGCATGATGGGATAACACGTTCGGAAGAAGATCTAGAAAAAGTTTTATCTTGTTGGAGTAACAATAATGCTAATACAGTTGCAACGCAAGGCATTGTCTGGGAATTAATCTCAGGAGAAAGAGACGAGATAAACGAAAATGAAATTTTAAAAGGTGATTATAGACCTTACATGTCAAATGGCAATGTTTATGGAAATCAATCAGGTGTTACAAGTTTCTATGAATTAATTGATAGCGGTCATAGTTCTGTATTTAATCAATACAAAATGGTCTTAAGGTGTGCGGCGAGGTTTAATGTTACTCCTTCTTTTGCTTATGAAAGTGATTCTACTGCTAAAAGCAAAGCTCAACTTTTAACTAGTTATGATGATAATACTCAAACTTTTTCAAAAACTTTTAAACATAGCTCTAGTTTATCTAGTGACTTATTAAAGTATTATGAGGTATCTTCTTCAAGTAGTGATGTTAAGGTTACGAAAAATAATACGGGTATAACGGTTTCTACAAGTAAAGAATTGGTAGATAAGTCAGACGCTATTAGAATTACTCTTACTTATACTTATAAGGATAACGTAAATGATAAATATGAGTTAAATAATTTTGGTCCTTTAAAATATTATATTAACAGTAATTCAGCAAAGCAGTCATTGGTAAGAGGCTCTACTACTAAAACAGTTTATTTATATGTTTACACTGGTAAAAAGCCAACATATCAATTAAGAGTTCAGAAAAAAGACGAGGACGGAAATGCCATGAGTGGTGTTAAGTTTAACGTTTATAGTGATGCTAACTTAAATACGAAGGTTGGAACAACAACAGCTACTGATTCAAGTGGTTGGGCATATCTAACCGGAATTAAAAAAGTTGGTAAGTATTATATTCAAGAGGCAGACACACCAGATGGTTACAAAACCAATAAAAAAGTAGTAAACGTTACCGTTAGTGGTGGAAACAGAACGGGATCAAATAGTTATGCTACGGCATCTCAAGTTTTCGTTAATGAGTTTATGCATTTAAATCTATCGAAAAAAACCATAGATGATACTGGTAAAGAAATAAGCATACCTGATTACACAGGAAATAGTTGTACAGGAACTTATACGGGACCGGTCTTCACCTTAAAGAAGGATAACAAAGATATATGCGTACAACAAATATCGGCCGGTAAATATAGGGTTGCTTCTTGTAGTGCTTCAGGTGCTACCGATGAGATAAGAACTTGTGATGGTAAGTTTGACATAGAAAAAATAGAATCTGGTTGTTATGATATAACAGAAATAACAGCGCCAGATGGTTATACGTTGCCATCTAAACCAACCCAACAAGTATGTGTTACCAAGGGCCAAAGTGCTACTGCAACCGTAATGTATAATGGTGTAACGGGAGTTATCTTTAATAAAATAACAGAAAATGGAAACCCAATAGATGGTGGTAAGTTTGCACTTCAGCAAAAAGTAAATGGTGTTTATCGTGATATGTTGTTAAAGCATGATAAAGGAGCCATATACGTTTACGAAGAGGATCTAAAAGAAGAAGATGGAACTTATCTTTTAGAAACGTCAAACGGCACGATAAACGTTAAGAATTTACCACCAGGAGAATATCGTTTTGTTGAAAAGGAAGCTCCTGAAGGCTACGATGCAATTCAAGATAAAGATTCTAACGCAACGTTTACTATAAGTGATAAAGGAATCTTTGGTAGCGATGGTAAACCAGCAACTGATTATTACCAAGTAAAGTTAGTAAACCAACAAACAAGAGTTGAGGGTAGTTATGATTCTGCTGAGTTAATCGTAACAATAATAACTGGTAGAAAAGTAGCTAATTATACGCTTATAATAGCAGGACTTGCGGTAATACTTACGGTGCTAATAATTCTTAGAAAGAAATTTAAAAAATAGCAATTAATTTGCTATTTTTCTTATTATTATGGTAAAATTATATTATATAAAGTTCGAAGAGGAGTGATAAAAGGTGGAAGTAACAAACGTAACGGTTCAAAAAGAAGAAAAACAAGGTTCTAGGGTAAAAGGATACGCCGTAATAGAGTTGGACGGACAATTAAAAATAAATGGTATTCGTATTATTGAAGGAAACGAAAGAATATTCGCGGCCATGCCAAACAGAAAAGTATCTAACGAAAAGTACATTGATTATGTATACCCAATAAATAAGGAATTAAGACAAAAAATTGAAACTGCAATATTAGAAGAATATAACAAGGAATCTTAGTCATATTCTTCTTTTTTTTTAATATAATTTATCAGGAGGATTTATGAATAAAGAAACTGATAAAATAGAATCACTAAATCATAGAATAAGTATTACCGAAAGACAGAACATACAAATAAGTGGAGTAGTTAAAATAGATAGTTTTGATAATGAAGAATTTTTGCTTGAAACAACGATGGGTCCACTTGGAATAAAGGGTAAGGATCTTGAGATAATAAAGCTAGATACATACGAAGGAACAATAATGATAAAAGGTGTTATAGATGCTTTCTCGTATTTTGATGCTTCAAAATCAAAAAAAGAAAACTCAGTTATTTCGAGGTTGTTTAAATAATGAATTTAGAAGAACAGTTTAAAGTAATTTTTTATTCCTTTGTGTACGGGATGTTTTTTCTTGCAACAATCAAGTGTTTAAAAAAAATTCCATTTAAAAAAGTAGCAATTAGATTTATAGTATCGTTAGCATTTATGTTGTCCCATGTTTCTTTGTTCTATTACTTACTATATAAAATAAATGGTGGCATGCTTTCCTTCTATATAATATTATTTTTATCATTTGGTGCATTCTTTTGTCAGTTACTTTACTTCGGCGACAAAAAACATTGAAATTTATGTAATATCTGTTATATAATAATCTTATAATGGAGATGATATAGATGGCTGGACGATTAACTGCAAAAGAACGCCGTAGGATTGTGTTAACTTCAATTTTTTGTTTTTTTATAATTGGATTATCAGTTATATCATCGGTTAACAACATTATGCAAATTGGTGAAAAGAAACAGGAAAAAAAGGAATTAACCCAAAGGTTAGAAGAATTAGAAGAGGAAGAAATAACATTAACTGATGACGTTGAAAAGTTAAAAAATCCAGAGTATGCTGCAAGGTATGCTAGGGAAAAATATTTATATTCTAAGAATGGAGAAAAAATTTTAAAGATAGATTAGCAAGGATATGTCCTTGTTTTTTGCTTTTTATTATGATTTAATACTAATGGATGTGAGGTTATATGAACGTTAATTGTATAAATGCAGGTGTGTTAGCGTACTTAGGTGATTCTGTTTACGAAGTTGAAATAAGAAATTACTTGATATCTAACGGGATAAATAAACCAAATGAACTTCAAAAAAAGGCAACCGATTATGTTAGCGCACCATCTCAGGCGAAGATATTGGATGAGCTTTTAGATAAAAGCATTTTAAATGATGATGAGTTATACACCATTAACCGAGCAAGGAATTATAAACCAAATTCAAAGCCTAAACACACTGATATAAAAATATATAAAAAAGCAACGGCACTAGAGGCTTTATTTGGAATGCTTTATTTACAAGATAAACAAGAAAGAATAAAAGAAATAATGAAAGATATATTAAGGTGATAATATGTATGTGTTTGGAAAAAACGTAGCAAAAGAATTAATTAACAATAAAAAGAAAATTAAAAAAGCTTATGTTTTAGATACGTTAAAAGAAGATGATATAGCAAGAACGCTTGAAAATCAAAACGTAAACGTAAGTTACTTAAAAAGAAGTGATATGGATCGTTTAGAAAAGGGTAATCATCAAGGTTTTATTATGCAAATCCCAGATTTTGAGTACTACGATGAAAAGAAGATGTTTGCAAATTTAAAAGACAACCCATTTATTTTAATACTTGATCACTTGGAGGATCCTCATAACTTTGGTGCCATAATAAGAACCGCAGAAGCTGCAGGGGTGGACTACATAATAATTCCTAAAAACCGTAGTGTATCCGTTAATTCTACGGTAATGAAAACTAGTGTTGGTGCGTTAGATAACGTATGCATAGTAGAAGTTACCAACTTAAATAATACGATAAACAAGCTTAAGGAAAAAGGGGTTTGGATCGTTGGGACGGACATGGAAAATAGTGTTCCTTATGATGAGATAGATTATAAAACTCCAACGGCTTTAATAATAGGTAGTGAGGGTTTTGGAATGAGTAATTTAGTAAAAAAGAACTGTGATTTTATTGCAAAAATTCCAATGTATGGTAAAATAAATAGCCTAAACGCATCAGTTGCAGCCGGAATAATGATATATGAAGTAGTAAGACAGCGAAAGTAGGTGGGATGATGGCAATAAAAAAAGAATATAATGATTATGAGAATGATTCGGAATTATTATATTTGATTTCTGATAACAACGAGGAAGCAAACGAGGCTATCTATAAAAAGTATGAACCAGTAATATCTTACTACGCAAAGAAATATAGTGTTTATGTAGAAGGAAAGGGTATCGATTATAATGATTTATATCAAGAAGGTTTAATAGGCCTTATAGGGGCTATTAAATCATTCAAAGAAAAGCGCGACATAAAGTTTTCTACCTTTGCTTTCATGTGTATAAAAAGGAAAATGATAACGGCGGTTAAAAACGCAAACCGAAAAAAACATAGTATTTTAAACGAATCATATTCTTTGGATTATAAACAAGACGAAGATGATTTAAGGGGATTTGATAACGTTTTATCAGTTAATACTGGTGGTTTAGAGGATCTTTTAGTTAGTAAGGAAAATAACGAAATATTTAACAAAAGGCTAAACGAAGAATTAACCGATTTTGAAAAAATGGTATATGAACTTAGAATAAATAATTTTTCTTATGAAGAGATTGCGGGTACTCTTGGTAAAACCATTAAGTCTGTTTCTAGTGCACTTGAAAGAATAAGAGTTAAATTGAAAAGTATTTTAAACGAAATAAATTGACTATTTATATAATTTGTGCTACTATCTAAGTAGTTAGCACTTCTTAAGTGTTTTTATTTTGGATTAATAGGAGAACTAGTATGGCAAAGAAAAAACAAAAGAAAAGAGGTTTATTTACGTTTTTAAAAGATTATTTTATTGACGTAAAAAAAGAAGCTGGAAAGGTAATATGGACATCGAAGAAAAACTTGTTTAAGTATTCGGTTGCAACCCTTGTATTCATGTTATTTATATGTTTATTTTTCGTTGGAACTGACTTAATAATAGCATTAATATCTTACGTAAAGGAGTTAATTGGTTAGTATGGAAGAAGAAAAGAAATGGTACGTAGTAAACACTTATTCTGGACACGAATCAAAGGTTAAAGAAAAACTAGACATGAGAATCAACTCTATGGAAATGCAAGAAAACATTTTTAGAGTAATCGTTCCAGAAAGAAAAGAAGTAGAAATAAAAGATGGTAAGAAAAAAGAGAAGATTAAAAAATTATTCCCTGGTTATGTGTTAGTAGAAATGATTATGTCGGACGAGTCTTGGTACATCGTACGTAACACACCGGGTGTAACTGGATTTTTAGGATCGTCTGGTAAGGGTGCAAAACCAATTCCTTTACAAGATGATGAGGTCGAAAGAATATTTAAAGAAATCGGTTATACTGGTGAAAACGTAGTGGTTAACTACGAAGTTGGTGATAACGTTAAAATTACTGATGGGCCATTTAAAATGCTTGCTGGTAAGATTATTGAACTTAACACTGACGAAGGTAAAGCAACGGTTTCGATAGACTTGTTTGGCCAAGAAACGAACGTTGAATTAGAATTAACCCAATTTACAAAGGAAAATTAATAAAAAAGCACTTGCTTTTATCATGTATGCTGTGATAAAATGTTAGTCGCAGCTATATGTTTATATAGATGATGAAAGAAAAATTAGTGGGAGGCGCGGATTTAAAAATAAAAGCTATTTGACCACTCGCGAAAAAATAATTTATAGGAGGTGTTTTTCGTGGCAAAGGAATTAGTAAGAAAGTTAAAATTACAATTACCAGCAGGTAAAGCTACACCTGCTCCACCAGTAGGTACCGCACTTGGACCTTTGGGCGTTAACTCTGGTGAATTTTGTGTTAAATATAATGACGCAACTAAAGATAAGATGGGAGATATAGTTCCGGTTGAAATATCAGTTTATGATGATAGAAGTTTTGAACTTAGATTCTTAACTCCACCAACCGCATTCTTAATTAAAAAAGTTGCTAAGATTAAAAAGGGTTCTACAAAAGGGTCTTCAGAAATTGTTGGTTCTTTAACAAGTGCTCAATTAAAAGAGATTGCTGAGATCAAGTTACCTGATTTAAACGCATATACTGTAGAAGATGCTATGAAAATAGTTGCAGGTACTGCAAAAAACATGGGTATTGAAATCAAAGATTAATAAAATAATAAAAATATAAGTCATATAGATTTATCTATGTGGGAGGAAAATCCGCTATATACCACAAGGAGGTTGTGAAAATGAAAAAGAAAAGTAAGAAGTATACTGAAGCTTTAAGTAAATTAGAAAAAGGTAAGTTATACTCGCTTGAGGAAGCCGTAAAGTTAGTCAAAGAAACTTCTACATCTAAGTTTGATGGAACGGTAGAAATAGCTGTTAGATTAAACTTAGATACAAAGAAAAATGACCAACAATTAAGAGGTGCAATAGTATTACCTCACGGAACTGGTAAGGCTAAGAAGGTATTAGTATTAGCTAAAGGTGACGCTGCTAAGGCTGCTAGTGAAGCTGGTGCTGATTTCGTTGGTGACGTTGATATGATTAATAAAATTGAAAAGGAAAACTGGTTCGAGTTTGACGTAATCATAGCAACACCAGAAATGATGCCAATGCTTGGTAAATTAGGTAAGGTTTTAGGACCAAAAGGTTTAATGCCAAACCCAAAAACTGGTACTGTTACAATGGATACTAAGAAGGCCGTTGAAGACGTTAAAAAAGGACGTGTTGAATACAGGACTGATTCATACGCTAACGTACACGCATTGGTTGGTAAGGTTTCTTTTGACGATGAAAAGTTAGTTGATAACATTAATGCCTTCATGGACGTTATCATAAAATCAAAACCACAAGCAGCTAAGGGAACTTACTTAAAGAATGTTTCTATAGCTTCAACGATGGGTCCAGGAATCAAAATTGATTTAAACTCATTTGACAAATAATAACAAATAATATAAAATATTGATGGTTAAAGCAACAAAGCTTTAATTATAAAGTACCAAAGACAGTAGGAGCGAGATATTCGCGTAACTATATTCCTACCGAGGACGAAACTTAAATAATAGAATTTTAAGGTCTTCATGTCTGCGGATAGTGGAGACCTTTTAATTTATAAGGTACTTATTATACTAGCAAAGGAGGAATAACAATGGCAAACCAAGCTATAATCGCTAAAAAAGAAGAAGTTGTTAATGAAATAGCAGAACGTGTTAAGGCGTCCGCAAGCGCTATTTTATTTGATTACCGTGGTTTAACTGACGCAGAAATAACTGATTTACGTCGTAAATTACGTGAACAAGATGCTTCTTATAAAGTATACAAAAATACTTTAACAAAAAGAGCGTTTGACAAACTATCTATTAATTTAGATGAATGCCTTGAAGGTCCATCTGCAATTGCTACTTCAAGCGATGCTATAGCACCTATTAAGGTATTAGCAGACTTTGCTAAGGATCATCCTGCACTTGAATTAAAGGGTGGAATAGTTGATGGAAAAGAAACTAGCCTAGCAGAGTTAAATGAATTAGCAACCGTTCCATCAAGAGACGGATTACTTACTATGTTCGCTGCTGGATTAATGGAACATGTTAAGAACGTTGCTATATGTCTTGACTTACATAGTCAAAATTTAGAAGAAGAATAATAAAAAAATAGGAGGAAAATAAAAATGGCAAAATTAAGTACACAAGAAATTATTGATGCAATAAAAGAAATGAAAATTCTTGAAGTTAAAGAATTAGTAGACGCTATGAAAGAGGAATTTGGTGTTGATCCATCAGCTGTTGCTGTTGCTGCTGCACCTGCTGCTTCAGCTGCTGCTGAAGAAAAAACTGATGCTACAGTAGTATTAAAGGATGCTGGATCAGCTAAGATCCAAGTAATTAAAGCAATCAGAGATATTACTGGTTTAGGATTAATGGAAGCTAAAAAGTTAGCTGACGAAGGTGGAAACATTAAAGAAAATGCTCCAATGGAAGAAGCTAACGAAATTAAAGCTAAGTTAGAAGAAGCTGGCGCTACTGTTGAACTTGCATAAGTTAGTTAAATAAGTACTTAAAGAACTACAAATCGTGGTTCTTTTTTTGATTTTTAAGACTTTTGAAATATTTGATTTTAGAGAAGTTATCTTGTTTTATGGGTTATCTATTATATATTTATAAAGCAGCAACTAAGACAAATAATAAAGTAAATACAAAGAAATAGTAAGGTTATAAAAGGATATGAATTATTTCGTATTCTTTTTATTTATGTTATAATTATTTAAACGGAGGGATATTATGTTTGATTTTATAATTTCTAATAAAGATTACATGCAAGATTTTATAACTCGTAGTACTTATCATTCAAACGCAATTGAGGGAAGTACTTTAACATACGCAGAAACCTATGCGATAATCTATAATGATAATAATTTTAAAATAAATAATAAGGAACCTAGAGAAATATATGAAGCTATAAATCATAAAAAAGCTCTTTTATATGTTTTTGATAACATAAATAATCCATTAAGTGAATCTTTAATAAAAAATATAAATAAGATTATAAATCAAGATATAAAGTATATAGAAGGTTATAGAAAAATAAACGTTATAATAAAAGGAAGTGAACATATTCCTCCAAAGAGTTCTTTAGTGGCTAATATGATGTTTTACTTTGTTTATAATTATAATAACGAAGTGGTAGATGATCTATTTGAAAAAATAGCAAAGTATCATATTGAATTTGAAAAAATTCATCCTTTTGAAGATGGCAATGGTAGAACAGGAAGACTTCTTATTAATTATGAATTACTAAAAAATAATGTTGCTCCTGTAGTTATAGAAACTAGTGATAGAGTTAAATACTTTGAATTATTAAGAAAAGAAGATATAAAAGGATTATCAGAGTTTTTAAAAGAATTATCATCAAAAGAACTAGAAAGAATGAAAACTTTAGGATATAAGGAATAGTTATTATGGCACATTATTTTACAAATGATGAAAATTTAAAATCTGAAATTAAAAAGGTAAATATAGTTATCAACGATATTAATTATTATTTTTATACTGATAATGGTGTATTCTCTAAAGGAGAGTTGGATTTTGGTACGGAGTTACTTTTAAAAAACTTTGTGTATACTTATCCACAGGAAAAAGTGATTCTTGATATAGGATGTGGGTGTGGACCAATAGGAATATATGCATCAATTTTAGGTTTTGCTGTGGATATGTCTGACGTTAATAAAAGAGCGATTCATTTATCAAAAATGGCTTTAAAAGAACAAGGGTTAAATGCTAACGTATTTTTATCTGATGCATATGAAAACATAGATAAAAAATATGATTACATAGTATCTAATCCACCAATTAGAGTTGGAAAAAAGAAATTATATGAAATAATAATGGGTGCTAAAGAGCATTTAAAAGAAAATGGTGAGCTTTGGTTGGTAGTAAGAAAAAGGCAGGGAGCAGAATCATTAATTAGGGATATGAAAGAAGTATATAATAACGTTGAAGTAGTTACAAAGAAAAAAGGTTTTTATATAATTAAAGCATATTGACAGGTCGTTAATGCAATGTTAGTGTGAGGTGATAAAATGGGACTTATAAGTAGTGCAAATTATTTAGTACAACTATATTATAAAACTGGAGAAAATTATAAACTTACTCGTAATAAATTACAATGCCTATTAATTATCGCGGAACTGTGTCACATGAAATGCGGAAGAAGGAAATATGAAGTACCAATAAGTTTTTATTATAATGAGTTGTATGGTTTTAAAAAGATATCATTTGATGTACTTTCTAGCTTTTATGTTAGTGACATTGTAATTGGCAAACAAAATGAAGATGGCATTATAAAACATCAGATAAATAATGATGTTAAGACTTATCCTAAAAGATATGAAACTAACAACATATCTAAAGAGGAGTGTGCGCTATTAGATGAGATTTTTAATCAGTATGGTAATTGTAGTGTTTCAATTTTAAGTAGGTTAATAGATAGTCTCTTAAAAGAAGTAATTGAAAGGCATCTTAAACAAAACAAGTTTAATGGCCTTGTTGATTATGAAATGCCTTCGAGGGCAATCATTTTTGATTCTGTCAAATTTAAATACTATGAGATTACTTCTTCAAAATTAGTATCAGATTTCTTTGCCTTAAGTGATGAAGATGCCGATTATTCTAACGATTCTCTGTTTGGTTTTATATCGGAACAAGCTGATACAAACGTAAATGATTCGGGTTCTTATTATAAAAAAAGAAGATTAAATAAGGTTAGTATATAACACGTTAAAATACATATTTACTTTTAAAGCACAAATAGATCTAAAATATTTGTGTTTTTTTGTGAAATGTATTGACAACGCTGGTTTTTTCTTGTAATATTTTAAATTGGTATTGTGTCTTTAATTTTAGACATGTTCTTTAAAAATTTATAGTTTAGGGGTGGAAATGCGTGGCTTATAAGATAAGAAAAGTAAATGAATACCGTGAAAGAAGAGATTTCTCAAGAGTAAATAATTCCCTAGAGTTATCGGACTTACTTGAGATACAAACAAAATCTTACAATTGGTTTATTAAGGATGGAATCAAAGAAGTATTAGAAGAAATAAGCCCAGTAGAAAATTTCTCTGGAACATTATCTTTAGAATTTGGAGAATATTCATTTGATGAACCAAGGCATACGATTAAAGAATGTAAGGAGAAGAAAACTACTTATGCTGCTCCGTTAAAAGTTCAAACTCGTTTGTTTAACAACGAAACAGGCGAAGTTAAGGAACAAGAAATCTTTTTGGGTGACATGCCACTTATGACCGATTCAGGATCATTTATATTTAATGGTTCAGAACGTGTTATTGTATCGCAATTAGTGCGTTCACCTAGCGTTTATTATGGAAGAGAAATAGACAAAAACGGACGTTCTATAATCTCATCTCAAATCATACCAACAAGAGGAACTTGGCTTGAGTATAAACTTAATAGTAAAGACGTTGTTGACGTTAGAATAGACCGTAACAGGAAAGTTGTAGTTACAGCTTTCTTAAGGGCTTTTGGATTATCTAGTGATGAGGATATCTTAAAGTTATACGGGCAAGATGAGTACCTAATTAATACGTTAGGTAAGGATTCAACCAAGAATACTGATGAGGCTTTACTTGAGATTTATGAAAAATTAAAACCAGGAGAGCCTGCTACACTTGATAGTGCTAAGAACCAGTTAATAACTAGATTCTTCGACAACTTTAGATATGATTTGGCTAAGGTTGGACGTTATAAATTCAACAAGAAACTTAATGTTGCTGATCGTTTATTAAACCAAAAGTTAGCTGAGGACATAGTGGTTGATGGTAAGGTTGTAATCGAAAAGGATACTAAGATTACTAAGGACGTACTAGAAACATTAAAACCTATTTTAGCTGATGGATATGGTATGATCGATGCTACCATGAATAAAGAACTAGATGATCATACTATGGTTCAGGTTATAAGTATTTATTCTCCGGTAGAACCAGATAAGATTATAAAAGTAATTGGTAATGATCAATCAATCGATGTAAAAACACTTACTATATCAGATATATATGCATCAGTATCTTATTATTTGAACCTTTTACATAACGTTGGTTCAATAGATGAAATAGATCATTTATCTAACCGTCGTTTAAGACAAGTTGGTGAGTTATTACAAAATCAATTTAGAATTGGTGTTGCTCGTATGGAAAGGGTTATTCGTGAAAGAATGACTACCCTAGACGTTGAAACGGCAACTCCAAAAACACTTATAAACATAAGACCAATAACGGCAGTTATTAAAGAATTCTTTGGATCAAGTCCATTATCACAATTCATGGACCAAATTAACCCATTATCAGAGTTGAATAACAAACGTCGTTTATCGGCCTTAGGACCAGGTGGACTTTCTCGTGATAGAGCTGCGATGGAAGTACGTGACGTTAACGTATCTCACTACGGAAGAATTTGCCCTATCGAATCACCAGAAGGTGCTAACATAGGTCTTATTACCTCACTTGCAAACTACGCAAAGGTAAACGAATATGGTTTCATTATGACCCCATATAGAAGGGTTAAAAATGGTAAATTACAAGATCAAATAGATTATTTAACAGCTGATGAAGAAAATGGACACATTATTGCGCAAGCTAAGGTAGACATGGATGGTGACACAATCGTTCAAGAACATTGTCCTGCTCGTCAAAACGGAGAAAATATTATTGCTTCTCCAAAGGAAATTGATTACATTGACGTAGCACCACAACAGATTGTATCTGTTACTACTAGTTGCATTCCTTTCTTGGATCACGATGATGCTCACCGTGCGCTAATGGGATCTAACATGCAACGTCAAGCGTTACCATTATTAAAAGCAGAAGCGCCTTTGGTTGCAACGGGTGTTGAAGCACAAGCTGCAAAGGACTCTGGAGTGTGCGTTATCGCAAAGGCTGATGGTGTTGTAGAATACGTTGATGGTAAAAAGATAGTTGTTAAAACCGCAAAAGCAAAAGACATTTACATCTTAAAGAATTTTGAAGGATCGAACGCTGGAACATGTTATCACCAAAGACCAATCGTAAGAGTTGGTGATAAAGTAAAACGTGGTCAAATAATAGCGGATGGACCTTCTACTGATAAGGGTGAAGTTGCACTAGGTAAGAACTTAGTGGTAGCTTTCATGACTTATAACGGATATAACTATGAGGATGCTGTTATCCTAAACGAAAGAATGGTTAAGGATGACGTATTAACTTCAATATACATAGAAGATTATGAAATTCAGTGCCGTGACACTAAGTTAGGACCAGAGGAAATTACTCGTGATATTCCTAACGTTAGTGAAGAAGCTCGTAAGAACTTGGATGCTAACGGTATCATAAGAATTGGTACCGAAGTTAAGGAAGGCGACATTTTAGTTGGTAAGGTTACACCAAAGGGAATGGTAGAGTTAACTTCAGAGGAAAAATTATTACATGCCATTTTTGGTGAAAAAACTCGTGAGGTAAGGGATACTTCTTTACGTGTTCCACATGGTGGTGCTGGTATCGTTCACGACATAAAGATATATACTAAAAAGGATTCGGATGAACTTCCTTCAGGAGTTTCAAAAGAAATCCGCGTGTACATTGTTCAAAAACGTAAGATTCAAGTTGGTGACAAGATGGCTGGTCGTCATGGTAACAAAGGTGTTATTTCACTTGTTGCTCCGCAAGAGGACATGCCATACTTACCAGATGGTACACCGGTTGATATTTTACTTAATCCGTTAGGTGTTCCTTCTCGTATGAACCCTGGACAAATACTTGAAATGCATTTAGGTATGGCTGCTAAAAAGTTAGGCGTTCATACTGCTACCCCAGTATTCGATGGTGCTTCATGGAAGGATATCCAAGAAATGATGGTAGAAGCCGGTATGGATCCAGATGGTAAAACAGTTTTGTATAATGGTAAAACAGGTGAACCATTTGATAATCGTGTATCGGTTGGTGTTATGTACATGATAAAACTAGATCACATGGTTGATGATAAATTACACGCTCGTGCAACTGGTCCATATTCATTAGTTACACAACAACCACTTGGTGGTAAAGCTCAATTCGGAGGACAAAGGTTTGGAGAAATGGAAGTTTGGGCATTATATGCTTATGGTGCTGCTCACGTACTTCAAGAAATCTTAACCGTTAAGTCAGACGACGTTGTCGGACGTGTTAAAGTTTATGAATCAATCGTTAAGGGTAAACCAATTGATCAAGCTGGTGTTCCTGAAAGTTTCCGTGTTCTTATTAAAGAATTCCAAGCTTTAGGATTAAACATTGCAATGATAAGCGAAGATGGTAAAGAAGTAGATGTTAAAACTCTTGAAGAAGAGGAAGATAAGGAAAGTACTCCTTTATCAATCGAAGAAATAGATAACGTATCAATGGTTAAACCTAAGGAAACGGTTGATGTTGTATCAGAAAAAGAAGCTACCTCAGAGAATGAGGAAGTAGTTAGTGAAGAAGAACAAGACGACTTCGAAGCTGAAGTTGAGGATAAATTAGATGAGTTAGATGATTCATTAATGGAAGGGGATGAAGAGTAATGCTAGATGCAAATAGATTTGAAGGAATTAAAATATCTATCGCTTCACCCGAGCAAATCCGTGAATGGTCATATGGAGAAGTAAAAAAACCAGAAACAATTAACTATCGTACTTTAAAGCCAGAAAGAGATGGTTTGTTCTGTGAAAAAATCTTTGGTCCTACCAAGGATTATGAATGTGCTTGTGGAAAGTATAAGAGATTAAGATACAAAGATATCATTTGTGATAGATGTGGAGTAGAGGTTACTAAGTCTAAGGTTCGTCGTGAACGTATGGGTCACATCGAACTTGCTACTCCTGTATCTCATATTTGGTTCTTTAAGGGAGTTCCTAGTCGTATGGGGTTAGTACTTGATATGTCACCAAGAGATTTGGAAGAAGTATTGTACTTTGTTTCATACGTTGTTATTAATCCAGGAGCTGCGCCTTTAGAGAAGAAACAAACTTTATCTGATAAAGAATACCGTGCTTATTACGAAAAGTATGGAAATACTTTCGAAGTAGGTATGGGAGCGGAAGCAATTTTAAAACTTCTTAAAGAAATCGACGTTAAGGCTGAAATTGCAAAGATAGAAGAAGAGTTAAAAGATGCTCCAGAACAAAAGAAGACAAGATTATTAAAGAGATTAGACATTTTGGATTCGTTTGATAAATCTGGTAATAAACCAGAATGGATGATATTAACGGCACTTCCTGTTATTCCACCAGAATTAAGGCCAATGATTCAACTGGATGGTGGTCGGTTTGCAACGAGTGATTTAAATGATTTATACAGACGTGTAATTAACCGTAACAATCGTTTAAAGAAACTACTTGAGTTAAACGCTCCATCAATCATTGTTCAAAATGAGAAAAGAATGCTTCAAGAAGCGGTTGATGCTTTATTCGATAACGGAAGACGTGGTAGAAACGTTACTGGTCCATCAAACAGACCTTTAAAATCAATTTCAAGTATGTTAAAGGGTAAACAAGGACGTTTCCGTCAAAACTTACTTGGTAAACGTGTTGACTACTCTGGTCGTTCGGTTATCGCGGTTGGTCCAACTCTTAAGATGTATCAATGTGGTATACCAAAAGAAATGGCTTTAGAGTTATTTAAACCACACGTTATTCATGGCTTGGTAGAAAGAGATATTGTTCATAATATTAAGTCTGCTAAAAAATTAATTGAAAATCAAGACGAAAGAGTATGGGACGTTGTTGAGGATGTTATCAAAGAACATCCAGTAATGTTAAACCGTGCTCCAACGCTTCATAGATTAGGTATTCAAGCATTTGAACCTAAGCTTGTTAGTGGTAAGGCAATCAGGTTGCACCCACTTGTTTGTGCAGCGTTTAACGCTGACTTTGATGGTGACCAAATGGCCGTTCACGTACCACTTTCAGAAGCTGCGCAAGCTGAAGCTAGAATATTGATGCTTGGTGCTAACAACATTCTTTCACCAAAGGATGGAAAACCAATCGTTACACCATCACAAGACATGGTTTTAGGTAACTATTATCTAACGATGGAAAAATCCGGTATTGAGGGTGAAGGAAGAGTATTTAAGAATGCTAACGAGGCAATTGAAGCGTACGAAAGAAGAGAACTTACTTTACACGCAAGAATTGCTCTACCAGCAAAATCCTTAAAATATAAAATGTTTACTGATGAACAAAAGGAAATGTATTTAGTAACTACTGTTGGTAAGTTAATCTTTAACGAAGTATTGCCAGATGGTTTCCAATACATAAACGAACCAACTGATGATAACTTTGAAAACTTAACTCCAATGAAGTATTTCTTACCACGTGGTACTAATATTCCAGAGTCAATAAAAGAAATGCCACTTGTAAAACCATTCCCTCAAGGTGCTTTAAAGAGTATTATTGCACAGATCTTTAAACGTTATAAAACAACGGAAACTTCAATAATGCTAGACCGTTTAAAAGATTTAGGATTTAAGTATTCAACGCTTGCTGGTATTTCAATTTCAATTGCTGATGTTGAAACAAGTGAGCATAAGGAAGAAATTGTTGCTAAATCACAAAAGGTTGTTGATACGATAAATAAACAATACAGACGTGGTTTGATTACTGATAGAGAACGTTATGAAAAGGTTTGTGAGGTATGGAACCAGGCTACTAGTGAAGTTGAAAAAGAATTAAAGGCTAAGGTTGAGGCTCCATCTGATAACCCAATCATGATGATGATGAACTCTAAAGCTCGTGGTAACTTATCACAATTTAGACAGTTAGCTGGTATGCGTGGACTTCTTGCTAAACCAAATGGTGAGGCGGTAGAGATACCAGTAACATCTTCATTCATAGATGGTTTATCAGTTTCTGAATTCTTCATTTCAACCCATGGTGCTCGTAAAGGTAACGCTGACACGGCTTTAAAAACGGCTGACTCTGGATATTTGACAAGACGTTTGGTTGACGTTGTTCAAGATGTTATCGTAAGAGAAGAAGATTGTGGTACCATGCAAGGTGTTGTCGTATCTGCATTTATTGATGACAACGCTGGAACCGTAATAGAAAGCTTGCATGAACGTATCGTTGGTAGGTTTACTAACAAAAAGGTAATTAATCCTGAAACTAAGGAATTAATCATCGATAAGAACCAATTAATTACTGAACCAATCGCAGATAAGATAGATAAAGCAGGAATTAAAGAAGTTGAAATAAGAACTGCATTAACTTGTAAGACTGAAAATGGTGTTTGTGAACATTGTTATGGTACTAACTTAGCTACGGGTAACATTGTAGAGATTGGTGAGGCTGTAGGTATAATGGCTGCTCAATCTATTGGTGAACCAGGTACTCAGCTTACGATGCGTACTTTCCATACTGGAGGTGTTGCATCAGGTGAAGATATTACTCAAGGTTTACCTCGTGTACAAGAGTTATTTGAAGCTAGAATACCTAAAGCAAAGGCAACCATTGCTGAAATTAATGGTAAGATTACAAAGATTGATGACCTTAATGGTAAATATAAAATTGAAATTACTAACGACGTAGAAACAAGAGAACATACAACAAATTATGGTGTTAAGCTTTGCGTTGAGGTTGGACAAGAAGTTAAGGCTGGTGATAAACTTAACGTTGGTTCTATCAACCCTAAGGAATTACTTGCTGTAACTGACCCAATAACCGCTCAAAATTACATCTTAGCGGAAGTACAAAAAGTTTATAAGTCACAAGGTGTTGATGTTTCTGATAAACACATCGAAATTCTTGCACGTCGTATGATTGCTAGAATTAAGATAGTTGACGCTGGAGAAACTGAGTTAGTAGATGGTAAGTTAGTTTCAATGCATGAGTTTACCAGAATTAATAAAGAGGCTATCATTCAAGGTAAGAAACCTGCAACTGGTCGTCCAATAATGCTTGGTATTACTAAGGCATCACTAGAAACTGATTCATTCTTATCAGCTGCTTCATTCCAAGAAACTACGCGTATCTTAACCGATGCCGCAATAAAAGGTAAGGTTGACCACTTAACTGGTCTTAAGGAAAACGTATTACTTGGTAAGCTAATACCAGCTGGTACTGGATCTAAGTACTATTCTAACGTTAAGTATAAGTTAGAAAGCGAACAAGTAGAAGACGATGCGTTAGACGTATTAGAAGAGCAATTAACTGATTAAGAAAGCTAATTTTAGCTTTCTTTTTTATGTTTTTATAAAATTTTAAGGACATTTTAAAATAAACTTCTAAATATAAACGTGAGAGCACCTAAATGGAGGGTGGACTTCCTCTGATTAATTCTAAAAAAGAATGAAAAGAGGTTATTTATGAAAAAAGAAAATAGGTTTCAAAGAGTAATAATTATCCTTTTAATTTTGATACTAGTTTTACTAATATTTAAAATATAAAAGAAAAAGCGTACTATCCCATAAGGGGACGTACGCCTTTTCCTATTTAACAATAGGAAAGCTACTAACCTTAAGTTAGGTGCTCTCTTGAAGTTAATTATACATTATTAATTTATCTAAGTAAATACAAAGTATAATATTTAATCTTTTAAAAATTATTAAAATCTTATATAAAATATGGTGTTTTTGAAGTTTTATGTTACAATATACCTTAAGGTGATTTTATGAATGAAGTTGAAAGTTTTTTAAATTCATTAAATATTAAAAAAAACGACGTTTTAGTAGTGGCGGTTTCTTACGGACCTGATTCTATGTTCTTATTAGATTTATTAAAGAATAAGTATACTTCTAATAAAATCATATGTGCCCATGTGCACCATAACCATAGAAAAGAAAGTGATGCTGAAGCAAGATTACTAAAAGAATACTGTGTTAAAAATAAATTAACTTTTGAGTTCATGAAAATAAAAAAGTATGATAATGGTAATTTTAGTGAGGAAGAAGCAAGAAAAAAAAGATATGAGTTCTTTGATACTTTAATGACGAAATACAATTCAAAATATTTGTTTACGGCCCATCATGGAGATGATTTAAGCGAAACGATTTTAATGCGAATCGTACGTGGTGCAAACGTAAGTGGCTACGTTGGAATACGAAAAGAAAGTGATCGTGCCGGTTATAAAATTATAAGACCTTTACTTTATTTAACAAAAGAGAATATAGAAAAATATTGTAATATGAATAAAATTCCATACGCGGTTGATGCGTCAAACGAAAGTAGTTTGTATACCAGAAATAGATATAGAAACGTAATTTTAAAATCACTAAAAGAAGAAAATAAAAACGTTCATAAAAAGTTTTTGCAATTTTCAGAAGAACTTGAAGAATATGATAATTACATTAACAAGGTTGTTGATAAACAATATTTAAAAGTAGTGGATAAAGGTGTTATTAACATAAGTAAAATAAGTGGTTTAGAGGATCTTATTAAAAGAAAAATAATAGAACGTTATTTATTAGAAGAATATAAAGATGATATAAAAAGTGTTAATCATAACCATGTTTTAAAGATAAAAAATGTTATTGATAGAAACAAACCGAATTGCAAAGTTTCAATGCCGCTTGGAAAAACGATTGTTAAATCCTATAATAGTCTATATTTCGATAATGAACCGATGTATAATAGTTATTGCTATCGTTTTGATGGTTTCATAAAATTGCCAAACGGTTATGTTATAAAAAGAATTGATGATCTAAAAGATACATCTAATTTCGTGGCGGCTTTTAATAGTAATGATATTTCGTTGCCGCTATATGTTAGAAATAAAAAAAACGGTGATAAAATGAGCGTTTTAAACTTAAATGGAGAAAAGAAAATAAAGGATATTTTTATCGATGAGAAAGTATGTATTACCAGAAGAGATAAATATCCGGTTTTGGTTGACAGCGACGATCGTATATTGTGGCTTCCAGGACTTAAAAAATCTAAATACGATAAGTCAAAGAAAGGAAATTATGATATAATATTAGAGTATTACAAGGAGGAAAATTAAATGCAGAATAATCAAAACATGAAAAAGGGAATGTTTCCTTATATTATGCTTTTAGTTATTGGTATAGCAATAATGATTTTCTATAACATGACTAATGACATGAATAAGGAATTAACATATAATGAGTTTAATAAAGCTTTGACGGAAAATAAGATAGAGGAGGTAGTTATCACCCCTAGTACCGCAGCTTATACATATCAGTTATCAGGTACGTTAAGAGATGCAAAAGAAGGAGAAACCTTTAGTGTTAAAACTCCGCTTTCAGATACCGTAATTGAAGATATAGTAAAAGCAAGTGAAGAAAAAGACTTTACGATTATTTCTAAGTCTGATCCAACTTCTTCAACTTGGTACGTGTTCTTAATGAACGTATTACCATACATAATTTTAATTGGTTTAGCATTTTGGTTCTTTACTAGACAACTTGGTGGACAAAAGGGATCAATGGATTTTGGAAGAAGTAAGGCTAAACTTAATCCTGATAAAGGTAAGGTAACGTTTAAAGACGTAGCGGGATTACCTGAAGAAAAAGAAGAGTTACAAGAGTTGATAGATTTCCTTAAGAATCCAAAGAAATTTACTAAATTAGGAGCTAGAATACCTAAGGGTGTACTTTTAGTAGGTCCTCCAGGAACTGGTAAAACGTTACTTGCAAAGGCTGTTGCAGGAGAAGCTAACGCACCATTTTACTTTATTTCTGGATCTGACTTCGTAGAGTTATACGTAGGTATTGGAGCAAGCCGTGTAAGAGACATGTTTAAACAAGCAAAACAAAACGCGCCATGTTTAATATTCATAGACGAAATTGACGCCGTAGGACGTCAACGTGGAACTGGTATTGGTGGAGGTCACGATGAAAGAGAACAAACCTTAAACCAGTTACTAACGGAAATGGATGGATTTGGTGCTAATGAGGGTATTATAATTATCGCTGCAACAAACAGACCTGACGTACTTGACCCAGCGTTATTAAGACCAGGAAGATTTGATAGGCAAGTAACCGTTGCTTTACCAGAGATGAAAGCAAGGGAAGAAATATTAAAAGTTCATGCTAGGAATAAAATTCTATCTAAAAACGTACACTTAGATAGCATTGCAAAAAGAACCGTTGGTTTTTCTGGGGCTGACTTAGAAAACTTACTTAACGAAGCTGCTTTACTTGCGGTAAGAAGAGAAAAATCAGCTATTACGATGTCTGAGATAGACGAAGCAATAGATAGGGTAATAATGGGACCAGCTAAGGTAACTAAAAAGTATACTCCGCAAGAAAAGAAACTAGTAGCATACCACGAAGCCGGGCATGCGGTATTAGGTATTAAGCTTGATAATGCAAATGACGTACAAAAAGTAACCATAATTCCTAGGGGTCAAGCAGGCGGTTATAACCTAATGCTTCCAAAGGAAGAAAAATATACGGCAACAAAAACCGAATTGTTAGAACAAATTATGGGATTACTTGGCGGTCGTGTTGCAGAAGAAGTTGTGTTTGGAGAAATAACAACTGGTGCACATAACGACTTTTCAAAGGCTACTAAAATAGCTCGTAGTATGGTTACCGAGTACGGAATGTCATCACTTGGACCAGTACAATTAGAAACACCAGAAGGAAGTTCGTTCTTGGGAAGAGATTACAATAAAAACAGAAACTTCTCTGACCAAGTAGCATTGGAAATAGATAACGAAGTAAGAAAAATAATTAACGAATGCTATGAAAAAGCTAAAAAACTTATTGAGAAAAATAGGGATTTACTTGATTTAATAGCAACTAACTTAATCGAGCATGAAACTCTAACTAAAGAACAAATCGATTATTTAGCAGAAAATGGAAAAATGCCAGACGAAGACATGCTAGATGATGTTACTTTACCAAAGCTAAAAGAAATGGCTAAGGAAAAAGGTATTAAAGGTTATTCAACTATGAATAAAGACGAACTTAAAAAAGCTTTAACAAGTGAACTTAAAGAAGAAAAAGAAAGCGACTAGAGAAATAGTCGTTTTTTAATGCTTTACATTTGTTCTTCACAGTAAAATCAAAACCTTGACCGGGGGGGGTATATGATATTATTAACATGTAGATATTTATAGATTGGAGGAGTTTGAAATTGGAAAACCAAAGAAAATATGAACATCTAAAGAATTTAAATTTAAAACTAGAAAAATTTGTTGGCGATAGATTTTATCATTTAAAAAATAAATATGAGTCATTAAAAAATGAAGTTGAGAATTTAGAAAAAGATCTTTCTAAAAAATTAGATTCTATGAAGAAAAAAGGTTTTGAAGATACTTATATATATGAAAAATATCATGGTGAGCAAGAAGATATCATTGAAAGTAAACAAGAAGAAATGAATAAAATAGAAAACAATTTATCTTTTTTTGATTTTGATAAATACTATAATATAAATAATTTTATTTCATTTTTATCTAATGCTTTCAAAGTTAATGGAGATATTTTAAAAGATTGTATGAGTGATTTTAATTTTGATAATTACGCTAAAGATTTATCAACTTCTATCTTTTCAAAAGAAAAAAACGTTGATATGAAAAAATGGAATGAACAAATAAAATGTATAGAGCATGAATATAATTGTAAAATAAATTGTTTTAATTTGACGGGTAAATCTAAGTGTTCTTTAAATGATTTTATAAAATTTAGTGGATTGAATAAAGATTTTATAAATGAAAATGAAATTGATTCTGATTCATTTTTAGAATTATTAAATTCTATTGATCCATCATATGATAAAGATTATGTAAAAGTATATGGTATACAACCAGATTCGGATTTAGAAAAAAGTATTTTAATTAGTTTTCTTTTTAGAAATATAAATAATAAAGAAGTACTTAAAAATTATTCGTTTAATTTATCTATTAATGCAAAACTTTGTTTTGAAGAAGGTGTTTATCCAAGTGAGGCTGGGTTTATATTAGATCAGCTTAATACTTCAGTTATTAAAGCAATTATAGATTCAAACTCTTGCAAAGAAATATTAGGAGATTTATTTAACTTGGTTAATAAAAAATATAATGAAGACCAAAGTTTAGATTATTTTGATATATTGAAAGAAGATAAAGAAGTAAAAAAAATAATAGATCAAATAAATAAAAAATATTCTATTAATAAAGGTGTTAATAAAAATGAACCAGCAACATACATTGATGAAGATAGCAAAATTAAAACAGGTCAAGAATATCCCAGTTCAGGGGAAGGTGGCCGTGGCGTTAAATAGTTATATAAGGAGATAGAAAAATGGATAATATTAATATTAAAGATTTAAAAAAAGAAGAGTTTGATGCTTTAATATCAGAAATTTCTTCACAAAAAAATGAATTAAAAAAAGAGGCCGAACCTATTTTAAAAAAAATATTAGAATTAAATGAAGAACAACAAAAATTAAAAGAAGAAATAGATAAACTTAATAATTTAAAATCACCTATTTTAAAAAAAATATTTGAATTAGATATAAAGCAATCCCAATTAAAAGAAGAATGGAAAATGCAGTTAAAAGATAATTTTACTAAAGATAGTAGTATTATTTTGAAAGAACTAATAAATAAATATGAAGAAATATGTAATTTGGATATAAATTCTTTGCCTGAAGAAGAAAAATTAAAATTATATGTTCAAAAAGCGTATATTGAAAATTTAATGATTGGTGGTGATGAAGCACATTCTTATAAAAAAAATGTTGGGCTTTCTAGTTATGATGGTGATATAAATTCGTTTTTAGAAAATGGTATGAATAACTTATATGATGATCTATATTTTAGTGTAAAAAAGTGCCTAAATGAAATGCTAATAAACATTTGTATGAAAAAAATTGCAAGATTAAAAGGTAAAAGCGATGATTTCATTATGAAAATTTCAAATTTCTCATCTTCTTCTCTTATATATATCTCCTATTATAATTCGCAGGATTTGTTATATTTAATAGATAACATTGATAATCTTTTTGAAAAAAATTCTGTAATACCTATTGATCCAGAAAAGAAAAATCATATAACTCATGATAATAATTATCCATTAAGCAACATTTCTATTGAAAATAAAAAAATGATAAATCAATATTTATGTAATAAAGTAAAGTTTAATGGTTCGATTAGTGATAAATATGAAATTTTAATTAATTCAATGGCTAGATTATATTCTATTCAGCATAATTCTACAATAGATGAGTCACTAAAAATAGTTAAAAAATGGATTGATTTACTTGCTTCAAAAGATTATTTAAAACGTAAATTAAATGAAAGCGATAATTTTGAAGAAGAGTTAGAATACTATTTAAGTGATGAGATAAATGGAATAGCTGATGCTATAATTGGATTACCATCTTTTTATAATAAAAAAGAGAAATGTGCATTGCTTAATGAAAATAGTATACCTAAATTTATGATTGAGGAGGAAGAAGAAAACTTTAAAAAAGCATTTAATATGGGCGAAATGGGCTCTAAATAGCATTAAAACGACTAATTGCTAGTCGTTTTTTGAGTGGTCTTTTCTTTGGTTGTTTTACTTTTATATCCGGGCTCTGTTCCTTTAACATAATATAATATCTTTTTTAATTTAGAATCATTGGTTGCTTCTTTACCTGTTTCTACGTCAGTTAAAACACCTACTACGTTATCTGGTTTTTCATACCATTTGGCTTCTTTGTCTCTTAAGTACCCTTCTATGGCGTCTGCCCATATGTTTTTTGAATATTTATACTCTTTACTTGATAGTTTTCTATTGTCGTCATATCCAGTCCATACACCTACCACAACGTCTGGATTATATCCAACGGTCCATAGGTCATAATCGGTTGTTCCACTTTTAACGGCGTATTTTTTTGTTAGTTTAGGTGCGATTGACGCACAAGTTGGTGCCGTATAACTTTTTAGTGAGGTATCATAAGTATTAGAAAGGAGTTCGCTTAAGATATACGTATATGATTTATTTAATACTTTCTTTTTATTATTTTTAAATTCATAAATAATGTCTCCGTTACCATCTTCTACTTTATTTATTAGGTGCGCTTTAACACTACTCCCGGAGTTTGCTAAACTTGAGTACGCTCCAGTAAATTCAACAACGGATAATTCGTTAGTTCCTAGTGGTAGTGATGCGTTTGCTTCTAGTTTACTTGTTATACCCATTTTCTTTGCGTATTTTATCATGGTATCTTCTCCTAAGAAAAGATGGGTTTTAATAGCATATATGTTATCAGAATAAGCAATTGCAAGCGCCATGGTAATTTTATCGTTAGGATATATATCACCGTAGTTACTAGGAGAATAAGTAACTCCGTTTCCTAAAGAAAAGGTTGTTGGTTTACTTAAGAACGTTGTTGATGAGGTAAGGCCGTTTTCAAGCGCGGCGTAATATAATATTGGTTTCATGGCAGAACCCACTTGTCTTTTTGATTGTACGGCTCTGTTATATTGCGATTTAGAGTAGTCTTTCCCACCGGCAAGTGCTATTACCGCTCCGTTATCAGGATTTATCATCACTGCTGCCGTTTGCATCTCATCTTTATCTTCCAAATTATTTTTTATTGCGTTTTCTAATGATGTTTGTGCTTCTATATCAAGGTTTGTATATATTTTTAGCCCTTCTTGCTGGATGGAGTCCTCACTTACTATTTTAAGATCCTGTAATTCTCTTATAACCGCATCTTGGTAATACATTAAAGTAGATAAGTTTAAGTTCTCTTTTTTTCCATAATAAGTTAGTTTTACATCAAGTGTTTCATCCATTGTTTCTTGTGATATTATACCATTATTAACCATTGCTCTTAATATTTCTTTTTGTCTTTTTTTAGCGGCTGCCTCATCATTTAATGGTGAGTAATTATCTGGTGATTTAGGTATTCCCGCTAGCATCGAACTTTCTGCTAAATTTAAGTCTTTAGCAGATTTATTAAAGTAATATTCTGATGCGTTTTCAATTCCTAATATCCCATTTCCATAATTTATGGTATTTAGGTATCCTTCTAGTATTTCGTCTTTAGAGTATTGTGCCTCTAGTTTAAATGCGTACCATGCTTCTTTTATTTTTCTTTCCCAGGTTTTATCAAAGGTTAAAAATAAGTTTCTAGCGTATTGTTGAGTTATTGTTGATGCTCCTTGGGTTAGATCATTTGACCTTATGTTAACCAAAGTAGATTTTATTATTCTTGGTATGTCAAACCCATTATGTTCATAAAAGTTTTTATCTTCTGAATATATTGTTGCGTTTATTAAATACTTTGATATATCTTTTAGTTTTATCCATTTTTTAGTACCGTTATTTCCCTCGTAAAAGCTTTTATTATCCATATCATACATGTATATACTATTTGAGTTTTCTATGTCTATTTTAGAACCATATTTAGCGCATAAGAATAATATGGTATAGCATGCACAAAAAATAAGCATTAAAGCGATTAAAACTTTTGATATTATTTTTATCTTTTTCATTTAATCGCCTTCTTTCTAATTTTAGTATTGCTAAAAATATATAAAATATTAGTATTTTGTTGACCTTTTTAATTTTCTATGCTATATTGTTGCTAGAAAATTTTTAGGTGATGTTTTATGTCTAAAATTATGATTAATGGTGGAGTTTTTTCCAAAAACGATGAAGAGTTAATAGACAACGTAAAAGCAGTTTATAAAGATAACGTAATAGCTTATAATTTAAACGGTATAACGATAAAAATAACTACTTTTCCAGATAAACTATTAATCACTAGAGAAAATGATGACATGAAGTTAAACTTAGAATTTGAAGAGAATAAACGTTTGGTTAGTAAATACCTAATTAAAGATTTGGGGTTGAATGTAAAAGTAGAAACGAAAACGAAAAAACTCATCATGAATGATAATAATCTAAAAGTAGAATATGATTTATTTATGAATGAAGAGTTTAGTGATAGTTTCACTTTTAATTTGGAATGGAGCGATTTATAATGAATTTAAAAGAACTAATAAAAGACATTATTGCAAACGCTTTAGAGGAATTATCCATCGCGTATGATAAAAAAAACATAGTAGTGGAAGTTCCAAAAGATCGAAATAACGGAGATTTTTCTAGTAACGTTGCAATGCAATTAACGAAGGTTCTTAAAAGTAATCCAAGAAACATTGCTGAAGAAATAGTTTCGGTTATTAAAAATAACAAGGAAATAGAAAAAGCAGACGTAGCGGGACCTGGTTTTATTAATATTTACCTAAATGATGAATATGTATTTAGCGGTGTTGAAAAGGTTTTATATGCTGCGGATAATTATGGTAAAAGTAACGTTGGTGAAAGAAAAAAAATCAACGTAGAATTTGTTAGTGCAAATCCAACCGGAATTTTACACCTTGGTACTGCGCGTGGAGCATCTTATGGTTCTAACCTTGCTAACATAATGTCTTTTGCGGGGTTTGATGTTACCAAAGAATATTATATAAATGATGCTGGTAACCAAATAAATAACCTTGGTATATCCGTTAAAGAAAGATATAAAGGCTTATGTGGGTTAGAAGAAAACATGCCAGAAGATGGCTATTATGGTGCGGAAATAATTGGCATTGCAAGAAGTATAAAAGAAAAATATAGTGATTCTAAACTTAATGAGGAATTAGATTTCTTTAAAGAGTTTGCGGTAGATTATCTTCTTAACATAATTAAAACTGACTTATCAAATTTTGGTGTTACTTTTGATGTTTGGACTAGTGAAAAGGCCATCCGTGCTAAAGGTCGCATAGAAGAATGTTTAAAGATATTAGACGAAAAAGGTTTGATATTTGAAAAGGATGACGCGAAGTGGCTTAAAACTACGGTTTATGGTGATGATAAAGATAGGGTGCTTATTAAATCAGATGGTAGTTACACCTACTTGGTTCCTGATATAGCATATCACTTGGATAAGTTTGATCGTGGCTTTGACTATTTGGTTGACGTATTTGGTGCGGATCATCATAGTTATGTTTCAAGACTTAAAGCAAGTATTGAGGCTTTGGGTTACGATAAGGACAAACTAGAAGTTAGACTTCTTCAAATGGTAAGACTACTTCGAGATGGTAACGTCGTTAAGATGAGTAAAAGAACGGGTGGTAACATTACTATTTCGGAATTGGTAGAAGAAGTAGGTAAGGACGCTGCCAGATATTTCTTTGCTACCAGAAGTTTGGATGGACAGATGGATTTTGACATTAACTTAGCGGTTAAAAAATCAAATGATAATCCTTATTTCTACGTGGGATACGCCCATGCAAGAATATGTTCAATCTTAAGGGAAGCAAAGGAAAAAAACATTAACATAAGTACTGATATTAAGCATATCAATGACGAGGATTCAAAGGCTTTACTGCTTAAGGTTTATGAGTTTAATGACGTAGTTATCTCATCAGCGCTTAAAAAAGAACCACACTTAATTACGAATTACGTGTATGATTTAGCAAGTTTGTTCCATAATTATTATGGTAAACATAGAATATTAACTGATGATGAAGAACTTTCATCAGAATATTTAGGTTTAATTAAAACCGTACAGATAACAATTAAAAACGCTTTAAGGCTTATTGGTGTTAGTGCACCTGATCAAATGTAGGAGGATTTAAAAATGAACGTTAGACAAATGCCTTTAGAGGAATTAGAATTATTATCATATACAGACATAGCTTATGAGCTATTAAAACTAGATAAAAAACCTAAAACAACCCCAATATTATTTGGTGAGGTTTGTAAGTTACTTGAAATAAGTGAAGATAACATGATGGAAATGATTGGGGATTTTTACACTAGTTTAACAACTGACAAGAGGTTTATTTTACTTGATTCAGCAGAATGGGATTTAAAGGAAGCCCATAGTGTAAAAACAATAATCGATGATGATGAAGATGATGAAACAGAAGACGAAGAAGAAACTGATGAAGATATAGAAAATAACGAAACCGAAGATGAAGCGGTTGTGAATAACGCAGAAGATTTCGACGAGTCGGATGAGGACATGGATGATTTAGAAGATTTGGTAGTGGTTACAGAAGAAGAGATGGATGAATAAATGTTTGAAAGATTAGAAGACATAAAAAAAAGATATGATTTTATAACAAGTGAGTTAACTAAACCAGAAGTTATAAGTAACGTTGCCCAAACTACTAAATTATCTAAGGAACAATCAAGTTTATCAGAAATAATAGAATGCTATGATGCCTATCTAAAAGCTAAAAAGGATTATGAGGAAGCAAAAGAGTTAGCTAAGGATCCAGAAATGGCAGAGTTTGCCATGGAAGAAGAGGAAAAAGGATTAGAAATACAAAAAGAGTTAGAAAAAAAACTAGAAGTATTATTATTGCCAAAAGATCCTAATGATGATAAAAACATTATCGTTGAAATAAGAGGAGCTGCTGGTGGTGATGAGGCTAATATTTTTGCGGGAGACCTTTATGGTATGTACGTAAAGTATGCTGAAAGCCAAGGCTTTAAAATCGAGGATTTAGAAAGCACACCCGGTGCTAGTGGTGGATTTTCTGAAATATCGTTTATGGTTAAAGGGGATAACGTATACTCTAAATTAAAGTATGAGTCGGGTGCTCATCGTGTTCAACGTGTTCCCGCTACCGAATCACAAGGAAGGGTGCATACTTCTACCGCTACCGTTTTAGTAATGCCAGAGGTTGATGACGTTGACTTTGAACTTGATATGAACGATGTAAGGGTTGATATTACAAGGGCATCTGGTAATGGTGGTCAAGGAGTTAACACGACTGATAGTGCTGTAAGACTTACTCATATTCCAACTGGGATAATTGTTTATTCACAAACGGAAAGGTCACAAATAAGAAACAAGGAAAAAGCAATAAAGATCTTAAAGTCTAGAGTGTATGACCTTAAGATGAGAGAGCAAGAAGCTGAGGTTGGTGCCGAAAGACGTAGTAAAATAGGTACTGGTGATCGCTCCGAAAAAATTAGAACTTATAATTATCCACAAAACAGGGTAACGGATCATAGAATTGGTTATACGACTAATAACTTAGACCGGGTAATGAATGGTAAGTTAGATGATATCATCGAAGCATTAATAACCGAGGATCAAAGAAGAAAACTAGCTGGAGAATAAATCTTCAGTTTTTTCATATGTTATAATATTAAAGAGTGGTGATAAAATGAAAATAAAGTATCCAGATTATAACAATGGTTTGATTAATGTTATTTGTTCGATTGAAAGTTATTTTGGAATTAAACCAAAACATAGAACTTTGCCCATCTTAGATAAGATTTTAAAAAAGAATAATAATAAAAACGTTGTACTTTACCTTTTTGATGGTTTAGGCTATAACATTTTAATTAATAATAAAAACCTTTGCCCGTTCTTATATAAAAATATTAAAAGCCAAATATCTTCTGCTTTTCCATCTACCACCATGTCAGCTAGAACAACCATAGAATCTGGATTAAACCCAATAGAGCATGGTTGGCTTGGTTGGGATATGTATTTTAAAGATTTTGATAAGGTAATAACATTGACCAAAAACGTTATAAAAGGTACTAAAGTAAAACCGGCTGGTTATCATGTTGCAAAGACTTTATTAAATTATGAGCCAGTAACTGATAAGATTAACGAAAAAGAAGGGTACTTAAGTAAAACCATTAGGGTATATAGTAACCATAAAAAAGAATCTTTAAAAGAAATGAGGCGACAGATAAAAAAAATAACTAAATCTAAAGATAAGGTATATGTTTATACATATCATAATGAACCTGACCATGTATTGCATAAGTACGGTGTTGGTTCGAGTAAAATGAAAAAATATCTAAAACGCATTGATAAAGAATTCAAAAAATCCTGTAAACATTTAAAAGATACAACGGTTATAATGATTGCGGACCATGGCCACATAAACGTGGATTACGTTAACCTAGTAGATTATCCTAACATAATTAAAATGATGGAAGGTAATATATCTATTGATGATAGGGCAACTTCTTTTAGGGTGAAAAAAGAATATAAAAAACAATTTCCTTATGAGTTAAAAAAAGTTTTAAAAGACGATTTTATAATAATGAGTAAAAATGATATTATCGATAATAAGTTATACGGAGATGGATTAGAAAATAAGTACTTTCGTGATGGGCTTGGTGATTATTTTGCGCTTGGGGTAAGTAATAAGGCAATTCGTTATGATGATAGTACTAACCATCATAAATCAGCTCATTCTGGATTAACGGAAGATGAAATGATAGTACCATTAGTTGTTGTTAACACAAATGATTTATAATTGGTGTTTTTGCTTGTTTGATGATATATTATAAAGAGTTGGTGATGAAGTTGAAAGATAAAACTAATTTGGAATATTTAAAAAAATATTATAAAGGTAATATAAACGATGCTATTAAGTTGTTAGAAGAAGGAAAACCTGCTCAGTACATAGTTGGTAACGTAGATTTTTATGGATATGTACTTGATGTTAATGAAAACGTTTTAATTCCAAGACGTGAGACAGAAGAATTAGTTGAGGAAGTAATTAAACGTTCTAAATCATTTACCAATCCGGTTATGATTGACGTCGGAACGGGAAGTGGCGCAATTGCCATAGCACTTTCAAAAGAACTTGATTGTCACGTTTATGCTTCTGATATTAGTCATAAAGCTTTGGAAGTTGCTAAAAAAAATAGCATTAGTAACAAAGCCTCCGTTACATTTTTAGAAGGTGATATGTTAAAACCATACATAAACCAAAAAGTAAAAGCAGATATAATAGTAAGTAACCCACCATACATAATGGAGGATGAAGAAATAGAAGATGTTGTTAAAAACAATGAACCACACATAGCTTTATACGCTAAAAATAAAGGATTAGAATTTTATGATAGTATTTTAAAAGATGCAAAATATGTTTTAAACGACAAATTCTTAATAGCTTTTGAAATAGGCGTAACTCAAGCAGAAGCCATAAAAGAGCTTGCTTTAAAGTATTTAGGTGATGTAACGGTCGAAGTAAAAAAAGATTTGTCGGACAAAAGTAGGTTTATTTTCGTATATAATTATTAAAAGTCACTCACTAGTTAATAGAGGGTGATTTTTAAATGAAAAAGTTTATTATAATCTTACTTGCATGTCTATCATTATATATGTTTTTTAGTAAAACAAATAATCAAGAAGACGTTCGAATACCGGATTCCGCAATAAGGTTTAGGGTCCTTGCCAATAGTAATTCTCCAAGGGATCAAAAAATAAAACAAGACGTAAGAGACAAGATGCAAAAAGAGTTATACACGTTGCTTGAAAATACAAAAAGTACCAAAGAAGCAAGAAACTTAATTCAGGGTAACATGGATAACTTTAATAAAATATTACAAGAAGAGATGGCAGATAAAGAATATTCTTATACGATTGATTACGGAATGCATGAATTTCCTGAAAAAACATATAAAGGAATAACCTATGAAGCGGGTGAATATGAGTCTTTACTTGTTACTTTAGGAGAAGGTAAGGGTGATAATTGGTGGTGCGTTTTATTTCCTCCTTTGTGTCTTTTAGAGGCTGAGGAAACCACTAACACTAACGAAGTTGAATATAAATCTTTTATAAAAGAACTAATTGAAAAATATTTTTAAGACCAATGTAATAGGATAATGTAGGAAGGTGATTTATCATCGCAAACATTATATTAATTGGAATTAGCTTAAGCATGGATGCGTTTGCATTAGCATTATCCTACGGAATTAAAAACGTACGTATAAAAAACGTAATAATTACTGCGGTAACGGTCGGTATTTTTCATTTTTTTATGCCGTTAATTGGTAATTTCGTAGGCGTTCGTTTATTTGAATACACCATTATAAAACCAAAGTTCGTTTTGTTTGCTGTTTTTATGATACTATCGGTTGATATGTTTACGCATTTTTTTGAAAAAACACCAAAGATAAGGCCTCTTAACTTAATTGGAATCATTATTTTTGCCATATCAGTAAGTTTTGATAGCTTTTCCGTTGGAATAGGAATAAACTATATATATTATAATATTTTATTGGTAGTGTCATTGTTTTGTGTAATTAGTTTGTTTTTTACTATTTTAGGATTCTGGTTAGGTAAAAAATTATCAATGAAAATAGGCAAATATTCGTTCTTAATTGGCAGTTTAACGCTATTTATTTATTCACTACTTATGTTGACAAATTAATGGATTTATGTTAGCATATATGACATTCAATTACGAAGGGGGTAATTTATATGATAACAATGGAAAGTTATAAGTCTGCTATAGACGAGACCGAAGAAAAAACATCTTCTATTACACCTAAAAGAAATAAACAAGTCTTAAAAAAAACAAAAAGAAAAGAAAAGGTTATAGGTACTGTAGCTGGTGTAGCTGCTGCCGCAGTTTTGGTTACTGGGATAGCACATTTGCTTGATAGGCCAAATACTCCAACACCAAATCCAGATCCAATAAGTGATCCAGATATTGAAACAGATGATAAAGAAGTAATTGATTCTAGTTTTAAGTATGCTTTGGTGGCGGATTTTGATGCTGAAGATAATGACCAGATTATGACTGTAGCAGATGAGATTACTGCTAATACCAAGGCTACTTCTAACGTTGAAAACATTATTAAAACTTATAATGCGGTTATTCAAAAAAGTGATTTCTCTTCAAATTCAGATGTTGAAATTTTTGAGGAACTACGAAGTTACGCATGGGCATTATATAATGATATATATTATACAGATATGGTAAAAGAATATATTCATGTGAGTAATTATTTGCAATCGGACAAGGAGTTAACCGACAAGGAAAAAGAAGATTTAAAAGAATCTCAAGAGAATTTAGGAAAATATAAAGTTGTAACTCCAAGCGCTATTTTAGGAAATGTTAATACTACCGAAAACAAAGAAAAAATAAATGAATATTTAAGTTTGATTGCTAAGGAAGAAGAAAAAATACAAAATTACAACGAAAAAATAAAAGCTGGTAAAAGTGAAGAAAGATATAATAAAAAGATAGCTAAAAGTAATGCAAAAATAAAGGAGTATCAAGGTGAAATAGAAAAGTTAAAGACTTCAGAGGAAAAATATAACGAAAGAATAAATATTAACTTAGAAAAATCTTTAACAGCTATAATAGACGGTGATATGGAAAGCCTTAGTGAGTTGGCTCAAGAATTTTATGACATTTATAAAGATATAAGAGACGATAGTGATTTGAAAAAAAATAATCCTGAACGTTGGAAAGTGTATATAGAGTATTTTAAGGCAATGGTTTCTATATATGGTAATTATCTAGAAAAAGAAAGCAAAGATATTGATGAAGCAGTACAAGCTGTTTCATATGAAGAATTATTCAAATCTCTTTTAAGAAATTGGGATGTTGATATAGCAGAGATTATGGCTTTATTAGAAAAAGATGGTAATTTTGCAGAAACTATTACTCTTAATGAGGAAAAGTATAATAAAGAAGATTCTACCTCAGCGAACAATTCATCGTACGCAACAGGTGATGATACCAAAACCGAAGAGAAACATGGTGAACAAGCAAGTGGTTCTAAAGGTAAGCAAGAAACAATAAAAGGATCAGAAAACCTTGGTACAACAACAGAAAAAGAAGAAACTTTACCTACTCCTGATAATCCGCCAAAAGATAATGTTCAAGAAGGTGGCCAAGAGGTTGGAGATCCAGTAATTGAAGACAAACCTGGTGAGGTAATAGATGAAGAAGACGTACCTCCAGAAGTAGAAGAAGAACAAGATGAAGTCATTGGTGAGACAGAAGAAGTATACGTGGACGCTGATGGTGAGGAATTTGATTCTGTTATGACGGAAGAAGAGTTTGCAGCTAATTCGTTGGTTAAGAGTCTATACTAATCATTTAACACTAGAATGTAAATTCTAGTGTTTTTCTTTGTCTATGTATGTAAAATATGATAAAATTGTTTTAGAAGGTGATGGCGTTGTTAGTTAACAGTGACAGTTTATTAAGTATGGCATCTAAGGAAGGGTACGCCGTGCCAGCTTATAATATTAATAATTTAGAGTGGGCTAGGTTTATTTTAGAGGCTTGCCAAGAGGACAAAAGTCCGGTAATACTTGCGGTAACCGAAAAAAGTATTTCTTATTTTGGTGGTACTAAAGTAATTTATAACATGGTTAAAGGTTTGGTTGATGAACTTTCTATAACCATTCCGGTAGTGCTACATTTAGATCATGGTTCATCAGTTGAAATATGTAAAAAAGCAATTGATTCAGGCTTTACGTCGGTAATGATGGATGCATCAAGAAAAAGTATGCAAGATAACGTATCTGACACTAACGAAGTTATTTCATATGCGGCAAATAAAAACGTTAGTGTTGAAGCAGAGATAGGTGTATTAAACGAAGAAGAGGGTGAATCTTTAGAAAACGATAGTGTAACTCCTGAAGATGCTAAGGAATTTGTTTTACAAACTGGAGTTAGCTCCCTAGCACCATCGGTAGGAAATAAACATGGTATTTATAAAGATGAACCAAAGTTAGATTTTGAACTGTTGGGATTGATTTGTAAAAGCGTTAAGATTCCATTGGTACTTCACGGGGCCTCAGGACTTAATGATAACATGATAAAGACCGCTATTTTTTGTGGTGTTGCTAAGATTAATATAAATACGGACTTACAAATAGTTTGGGCTGATGCCGTAAGACGATTTTTAGACTATAACAAAAAAGAATATGATCCAAGGGTCATTATCGCATCAGGAGAACAAGCAATTAAAAAAATGGTGCACTATAAAAATAATTTGTTTGGTTCAAAAAATAGGGCTGTTTAATCACTTTTTACGAAGTTTTTAATAAAATACTATGTAGATATGGAGGAGTAATATGCACAAGATAATAATTGAAGGTAACAATAAATTAAGTGGTAAAATAAGAATTAGTGGATCAAAAAATAGTGCTGTTGCACTTGTCCCTGCAGCGGTACTTTGTGATGAAGAAGTAACTATAGCAAACGTACCTAGTATATCTGATATTGATGCCTTAGACGAGATTTTAAACCACCTTGGTGCAACCGTTACAAGAGTGGATGACGTTATTAAAATTGATTCGTCAAAAATAGAAAACAAACTAATTCCTGAAAAAGTTGCAAAAAAGTTAAGGGCATCATACTATTTTATGGGTGCATTACTTAGTAAGTTTAAACGGGTAGAAATGTATTTTCCAGGAGGTTGTTCCATTGGAGCAAGACCAATTAATTTACACTTAAAAGGTTTTGAGGCATTGGGCGCTAAGATAAAAGAAGAGGATAATATGTTTATAATCACGGCGGACAAACTCGTTGGAACAAAAATAAACTTAGATTTTGCATCGGTTGGTGCAACCATTAACCTTATGCTTGCAGCCGTAAAAGCAGAAGGAACAACAATAATTTCAAACGCTGCAAAAGAGCCACACATCGTAAATGTTGCTACGTTCTTAAATAACATGGGTGCGAAGATAAGTGGTGCTGGGACAAGTGAAATAAAAATAGTTGGGGTTGATTATTTACATTCTTGTTTTCATGAGGTTGTTCCTGATTATATAGAAACAGGTACGTACATGATTTTAGCTAGTATGATCGGAAAAAATATAACCATAGAGAATATTATTCCTGAACACGTTGAATCATTAATATCAAAGTTAGAGGAAGCAGGTGTTCCAATGGAAATAGGAATTGACTCTATAAAGATAAGTGCTCCTGATGTCCTAAATCCATTAAACATAAAGACCCAAGTATATCCTGGCTTTCCAACTGATTTGCAACAACCAATGGCAACGCTTCTTACACAGGCAAATGGTAAGTCAATGATTAACGAAACGATTTGGGAAAACAGATTTTTGAACCTATTAGAACTAAATAAAATGGGGGCAACAACAGAGTTATTAACCACGTCCAAAGCGGTTATTATAGGTCCTACTAAATTAAAGGGAAAAAAGGTTGCGGCATCTGATTTAAGGGCTGGCGCTTCGCTTGTTCTTGCGGGCTTAATAGCAGAAGGAACAACGGTTATTGAAAACGCAGATTACATATTAAGAGGTTATGAAGGAATAGTCGAGAAGTTAACTAAAATAGGAGCAAAGATAAGATTGGAGGAAGAGTGATGAACGAAAAAATACCAAGCATTGATATAGAAGAGATATCTAATAATGCGAATGTTAATGATTCTAAACTAGATAATGTTGAACATATTGATAAAATAACTATACCAGATGATATTGTTAGTAGTCATCAATTTAAAAATAATTTTAAACCAGAAAATGTTAAATATGTTACTGAAGAAGAAGAAAAAAAACTAAAGGAAGAAACGAAAAAAATTTATAAAAAAATTTTCGATTGCTTAGAAGAAGCGGAAAAAAACGAGGGTAATAAAGATAGTTATACTGATGAGGATGTTTCTGAACAATTCTTTGACGAGGTCTCAAAAAACAATCATGTTGCTTAGATTTTAAAATATAATTAATAATAGACGTTATTTCGAAAGTAAAAATAAGATTGGAGGAAGAGTGATGAACGAAAACAAACTAGATAATAGTATAGAAGTTGAGGATTTACCTGGAGAAATAATATCCGAGGAAAATATTCCACCAGAGAAAGAAGGTCATCGTGATAGGGAAGAAGTCTATGTTGATAATGATGATAATAAAAAAGTTAGGGTTTTTCCAGGAGATATTTCAACCACTTATGTTCCAGCGGGTACGACCTTTAAAGGTATAACAACTAAAGAAAATGGTAAATCAAAATAATAAGTACTAAAAAGGCTTTCTTGTAAATAAAATAGTATTGATGGAAAAATACTATTTTTATTTTGTGACGGGAGGCCTTTATGAAAAGACGATATAAATTATTGATAGGTTTTGTAGTAACAGGAATAATATTAATCACCATATTCTTATTAACTCGTGATAGAAGTATTTATTATCTTTCGTTGGGTGATTCTTTAGCAGCTGGTCAAACACCAAATAATACCATTGAAGAAAGTTATGGGGATTATGTATCTGAATATTTAAAAGATAAAGAGGTTTTAGAATTTTACACCAAAAAGTTTGCTAAAAGTGGTTATCGTAGCATAGACTTATTAAATGATTTAGAAAGTAATAAAAAAATAAAAGTAGACGGAAAGGAAATAACCATTAAACACGCTCTTATTAAGGCGGATTTAGTAACCGTAAGTATAGGATCGAATGATCTTTTTTATAAACTTAACATACGAACTGAATTTGATTTAAGTGAGTTTGATGATATATATACTTACGTTGATGAATCAATAAGTGATGTTGATAAGCTTTTGTACGAACTTAGAAAATCCTGCAAAGAACAGATAATGGTGTTCGGTTTTTATAATCCATTTACAAATTTTTCGTCTACTTTAGCGGACGTGGTAGAACCGGTCATCGTTTATGCTAACGACAAGATGAGGAGTTTAACCAAAAAGTATGATATGACTTACGTTGACATACATGATACTTTTTTAGCAAATAATGAATATTTACCTTCAAAATTGGAGATACATCCAACTAAAGACGGGTATAAAGCAATGGGAAGAGCAGTAATTGATTTGATTGATGAAAAAATGCTTGCAAAATAATCATACAATTGTTATAATATAAAAGATTTTAAATCTATGACTTTATGTAAGTCATGGCGAAAGGAGCTATGAATATGCCTAAGAAAGAAAGTATTTACAAGACTTCAACGGTTACTTGTACATGTGGAGCAACATTTGAAACAAAATCAACTAATGATAAGATTCACGTAGAAGTTTGCTCAAAATGTCATCCATATTATACTGGCCAAGCAACAATGCAATCAAAGACCGGTAGAGCCGAGAAGTTTAACCAAAAGTATGGTTTGAAAAGTAACGTTAGCGCAGATGATAATCAGGCTGCTGCATAGTAAAATTTAATCATAATACATATTGACAATAACATTAAAAAAGTGTTATATTATATAAGCTGATTATTAAGTCTTGCTTTTTAGTAAGACTTAAAAATATATCATAAATGAAACACCAGGTAGTGTGTTAAGAAAGGAGTAGAAATTATGCCTACAATAAACCAAATTCTTCGTCATGGAAGACAAAAGAAGACCCGTAAGCCAAAGGCACCGGTTTTACTTGTTAGAACTAACACTTTAAAGAAGAAAAACCTAAGTGCTAACTCTCCACAAAAACGTGGGGTATGTACTCGTGTTGGAACTATGACACCAAAGAAACCAAACTCAGCATTACGTAAGTATGCTCGTGTACGTTTAAGTAATGGTTATGAGGTAACTGCTTATATTCCAGGAGAAGGACACAATTTACAAGAACACAGCGTAGTACTAATACGTGGTGGTCGTGTAAAAGACCTTATCGGTGTACGTTATCACATCATAAGAGGTACTTTAGATACTGCGGGTGTTGCTGACAGAAAGCAAGCAAGATCTAAGTATGGTGCAAAAAAACCAAAAAAATAAAATCAAGATAAAATAATAAAGGAGGACAATATATGCGTAAAAGACGTGCTGTAAAAAGAGACGTATTACCAGATCCAGTCTATAATTCAAAAGTAATTACTAAGTTAATTAATCAAATTATGCTAGATGGTAAGCGTGGAAAAGCAGAGACTATCGTTTATGATGCGTTTGATATGATCCATGAAAGAACTGGAGAAAACGCAAATGACGTATTTAAAAAAGCTATGGAAAACGTAACTCCATCATTGGAAGTAAAAGCTCGTCGTGTTGGTGGTGCAAACTATCAGGTTCCAGTTGAGGTAAGACCAGATAGAGCACAAGCTTTAGCACTTCGTTGGATTGTTAACGCAACCCGTTCGCGTGGTGGTAAAACCATGGCTGAAAAATTAGCAAATGAACTAATCGATGCTTCAAATGAAACTGGAGCAGCGGTTAAGAAAAAAGAAGATACTCACAGAATGGCAGAAGCTAATAAAGCATTTGCACATTATCGTTGGTAGGAAAGGAGAAGTATATGGCTCGTGAATATTCATTAGAAAACACTCGTAACATTGGTATTATGGCTCACGTTGATGCTGGTAAAACTACTGTTACCGAACGTGTTTTGTTCCATACTCATAAGATTCATAAAATTGGTGAAACTCATGATGGTGCATCACAAATGGACTGGATGGAACAAGAAAAAGAACGTGGTATTACCATTACTTCTGCTGCAACTACTGCATTCTGGAAGGGTAATAGACTTAATATTATAGATACTCCAGGTCACGTAGATTTCACGATTGAAGTTACGAGATCACTTAGGGTATTAGACGGTGCTGTTACGGTACTTGATTCTCAAAATGGTGTTGAACCTCAAACCGAAAACGTTTGGCGTCAAGCAACCGAAATGCACGTTCCAAGACTTGTTTTCTCTAACAAGATGGACAAGATGGGAGCTGATTTTGCAGCTAGCGTTGAATCTATTAAAACAAGACTTGGTGTTAAAGCAACAGCAATTCAGTGGCCAATTGGTGCTGAATCAGAATTCAATGGTATCATAGATTTAGTTACCATGAAAGCTTATCAATATGATAGCAAACCAGAAGAAAACCCAACTGAAATTGAAATACCAGCTGACTTAAAGGATATCGCCGAAGAAAAGAGAATCCAAATGATTGAGGATGCAGCTGAATTCGATGAAGAGTTAATGGAAAAATACTTAGAGGGTGCTGAAATAAGCGTTGATTTAATTAAAAGAGCAATTAGAAAAGGTGTTCTTGCTGTTAAAATGTTCCCTGTAATGTGTGGTACAGCACTTGGTAACATTGGTGTTAAGTTGATGCTTGATGCGGTTGTTGATTATTTACCAGCACCAACTGACATTCCGTCAATCAAAGGACATGATGAAAATGATAATGAGGTAGAAAGACATGCTTCAGATTCTGAACCATTCGCTGCTTTAGCATTTAAGATTATGACGGATCCTTTTGTTGGTAGATTATCATTCTTCCGTGTTTACTCTGGTACTTTAAAAAGTGGTTCATATGTTTTGAATTCTAATAAAAACACGAAGGAAAGAATCGGACGTATCTTACAAATGCACGCTAATAACCGTACCGAAATATCTGAGGTTTATGCTGGTGATATAGCAGCGGCTGTAGGATTAAAAAATACTACGACTGGTGATACGTTATGTGATGAGAAACATCCAGTTATATTGGAAAAAATGGTTATTCCTGATCCGGTTATCTCAATTGCAATTGAGCCAAAGAGTAAGGGAGACCAAGAAAAAATGTCTACCGCACTACAGAAATTAGCAGAAGAAGATCCAACCTTTAAAGCTGAAACTGATCAAGAATCAGGCCAAACGGTTATATCTGGTATGGGTGAGCTTCACTTGGACGTATTAGTAGACAGAATGAAACGTGAGTTCGGTGTTGAAGCAAACGTTGGTAAGCCACAAGTTGCTTATCGTGAAACGCTAACTACCGCTGGAGATTGTGAAGGTAAATACATTAAGCAATCTGGTGGTCGTGGTCAATACGGACACGTTTGGGTTAAGTTTGAACCTAATAAGGATAAAGGATATGAATTCGTTGATGCTATCGTTGGTGGTGTTGTTCCTCGTGAATACATTCCGGTAGTTGATAAGGGATTACAAGAAGCTATGAAAACAGGTGTTCTTGCAGGATATCCTATGATAGACGTTAAGGCAACTTTATTTGATGGATCATATCATGATGTTGACTCTAACGAAATGGCGTTTAAGGTTGCGGCATCGCTTGCCCTTAAAGAAGCTAAGAAACATTGTAATCCAGTACTTCTAGAACCAATCATGAAGGTAGATATAGTAGTTCCAGAAGAATACTTGGGTAACGTAATGGGTGATATTACATCTCGTCGTGGACGTCCAATGGGACAAGAAGCACAAGGTAATTCACTTAAGATTAATGCTTACGTACCATTATCAGAAATGTTTGGTTACGCAACAAGCCTAAGGTCTAATACTCAAGGACGTGGAACGTTTATGATGTTGTTTGATCATTATGAAGAAGTTCCTAAGAGTATTGCAGAAGACATCATTAAGAAAAATGGTGCACAATAATAAATAATCCTGAGGGAAAATACTTGCTATTTTCCCTTAGATTAGATAAAATAGATATGTAATTTATATAGGGAGGAAAATTAAAATGGCAAAAGAAAAATTTGATCGTTCAAAACCACATGTTAACATTGGTACAATTGGACACGTTGACCATGGTAAAACTACTTTAACTGCTGCTATTACTAAGAGATTATCTGAAAAAGGTCAAGCTAAATTCGAAGACTATGCAGATATCGATAAAGCTCCAGAAGAAAGAGAACGTGGTATAACAATCAATACTGCACACGTTGAGTACGAAACTGACAAACGTCACTATGCTCACGTAGACTGCCCAGGACACGCTGATTATGTTAAAAACATGATTACTGGTGCTGCACAAATGGACGGAGCAATCCTTGTTCTAGCTGCTACAGATGGTCCTATGGCACAAACAAAAGAACACATCTTACTTGCTCGTCAAGTTGGTGTTCCAAGAATCGTTGTATTCATGAACAAATGTGATATGGTTGACGATCCAGAAATGCTAGACTTAGTAGAAATGGATGTTCGTGAACTATTAAACAAGTATGAATACGATGGAGATAACACTCCAGTTATTAGAGGTTCTGCATTAAAAGCACTTGAGGGAGATCCTAAGTGGGAAGAAAAGATTGACGAATTAATGGACGCTGTTGATACATGGATTCCTACTCCAGAAAGAGACAACACAAAACCATTCTTAATGTCAATCGAAGACGTATTTACTATTACTGGTCGTGGAACTGTTGTTACTGGACGTGTTGAACGTGGACAATTAAAGTTAAATGACGAAGTTGAAATCGTAGGTTTAAAACCAACTCAAAAGACTGTTGTTACTGGAATTGAAATGTTCCGTAAACAACTAGACTATGCTGAAGCAGGAGATAACGCTGGTGTATTATTACGTGGTATTTCACGTGATGATGTACAACGTGGTCAAGTACTTGCTAAACCAGGTACAGTTACTCCACATACTAAATTTGAAGCTCAAGTTTACGTATTAAGTAAAGAAGAAGGCGGACGTCATACTCCATTCTTCTCAAACTACAGACCACAATTCTACTTCAGAACTACTGACGTAACTGGTGTTGTTACATTACCAGAAGGAACTGAAATGGTTATGCCTGGTGATAACGTTAGTATGACTGTTGAGTTAATTGCACCAATCGCACTTGAAAATGGTACTAAGTTCTCTATCCGTGAAGGTGGACGTACTGTTGGTGCTGGTACAGTTACTAAGATTGATGCTTAATTATAGTTAATAAAAAGACATTCAATTTGAATGTCTTTTTTCTTTAAAAGATTGATTAGTAAGTGATAATTTTGTAAAATAAACATAACGGAGGTAATTATGCATTTTGAATTAATTCCTGTAAAAGATGAACAAAAAAATACAATATATAATTTAATGCAATTATATACGTATGAGCTTAGTTTTTACGAAGATGAGACTACAAAATTTAATTTATTGGAAAACGGATTATATGAAATGAATGAATACTTAGAACTTTATTGGAAAGAAGATGAAAGACATCCATACATTTTAAAGTGTGATGGAAAACTAGCAGGCTTTGTTTTATATAGATGTACTGAAAATGGACTAAATGAAATTTCTGAATTTTTTGTACTTAACAAATATAGAAAAATTAATGCCGGAACTTATATGGCCAACGAAATATTTAAATTATATAAAGGTAAATGGGAAATTAGAACTTTATTAAAAAATAAAAGAGCACAATGTTTTTGGAGAAAAGTAATAAAAGAAAATAGTAATAATAATTTCGAAGAAAGATTAATAAGAAATAATTCTAGATATGCATTTTATTTTAAAAACTAAAAAAACAGATAAATTATTTTATCTGTTTTAAATTGGAGTATTAAGCCAGTTAAGTATTGGTGTTAATTTACTTCCTGTGTAATATGCTTTTTTGTTTATAACAAGGTCAAACTCTCCTACGTATTCAACTATTTTGTTTGACATTTCTGATTTTATAATTGATTCGTAATCTTTTTTTAAATCGCTAGTTAAACCGCCTAAGTTAACTATTTTATATCCTTGTCTTGCAAATTCTTGCATAAGTTGCCATCTTAGTAAGTATTCAGGATATTGGTCTTTAAATGTTTCGTTTACTCCGCTTGCAAAAAAGGTAATTGTCATACCATATTTTATTATTGCAACACCGGCTGTGACTAATCCACTTGGGTATTGTTGGAATAATTTACTTGCTTCTAGCATGTTTTTTTTGTATTTTGCTAGTAATTCATCTGATTTTAATTTCTCGTTTATTATTGCGTCTTTATTTGGATTATTAAAATCTTGCATTTGCATGTTTAATTCATTGTTTCTTTGTTCTTCTTTTTCGTACAAGGATTTACTAGAATTAACGTATGAAATTGGTTCTAGTTTATTAAAGTATACCTCAAATGAGTTTTGTCCATAAAACTGATAATAGTCTAAGTAATAGTCTAGTGGAGGATTATTTTTGTTAATAAGGTTAAATAAAAGGTTTATGTCGTTAGCACTTCCTTTATAAACCTTGTTTCCCATCTTAGCAGCATCGCTGATTTTATTTCTTGCTTCTTTAGATATTGAATTATATAAACTTATTATGTTGTTATCTAAACTTACAAGGGCGTTCCACCTTGGTTTAGAAGCCTCCATACCATTATTATATCCCATGTGGATATAACCTAAGCTTTGAAGTCTTTGTACTAATGATGTGTTAGTATCTGCCAAGCTTTTTTCACTACCATCAAGGTTATGCTCTTTATATATAACCATTGGGTCTAATTTTAAATAAGTAAAATTTCTTTTTGAAAGAAAATCTTTTAATCCATCCGTGAATTCTTTTACCAGGTTTTCATCGTTCCAATCAATTAAGAAACCACGTGGTGCGTATCCCATTTTTCTTTTTTCTTTTGCATCGTTTTTAACAAGTATTAAGGTAGCGGCTTTTATTTCTCCAATGTTATCTGCAAGTCCTAAGTAGTATGCGTTATAGCCGTTTTTACTCATAAGTCTTCCATAGTTGCTTGTTTGGTAATAGTTATGTCTAGGATGGGATATAGCAAATTGATCAAATCTAACTTCATCAAGTAATATAATTTGCATAATTATCCCCTCCTTTTTATTCTAAGATATTATTATACCTTAAAACGTACTTTAAAGTCAATTTACATATAGTGATAAAGGGCTTATTTTAACTTTGTTTAAGTGATATAATAGTTATGTAAGAAAGGTAGGGATAACATGAAAATAGCAGATGTAAAAGCAAGAGAAATTTTGGATTCTAGGGGTAATCCAACGGTTGAGGTCGACGTTATATTAGAAGATGGAACAATGGGCCGTGCCGCGGTTCCGTCTGGTGCATCAACTGGGAAACGTGAAGCCTTAGAAATGCGTGATAATGATAAAAAAAGATTTGGTGGTAAAGGTGTTTTAAATGCCGTTAAAAACGTAAATGAACGTATTAAACCAGTTATAATCGGAATGGACGTATTCGATCAGTATGGTGTTGATACGGCGATGCTTGAGCTTGATGGTACCAAAACTAAGAGTAACTTAGGTGCTAACGCAATATTAGGAGTATCAATGGCTACTTTAAAGGCTGCCGCTAATGAAAAGAAGCTTCCGTTATATAAGTACGTTGGTGAAGGAAGAACGATGCCCGTTCCAATGATGAACATAATAAATGGTGGTGCTCACGCTGATAATAAACTTGATTTTCAAGAGTTTATGATAATTCCGCAAAGAGATACAATTAAGGAAAGAGTACGTGTTGGAGCGGAAGTATTCCATGCGTTAAAAAGCGTATTAAACGAAAGAGGTTTATCAACTGGAGTTGGTGACGAAGGAGGCTTTGCTCCTGACTTAGAATCTAATGCAGAAGGTTTTGAGCTTATTATGGACGCAATAAGGAAGGCTGGGTATGAACCAGGTGTTGACGTTAAATTAGGAATAGACGTAGCGGCCTCAGAGTTTTATGATAATGGTAAATATAACTTGGTAGGAGAAAACAGGTCCCTTACCACTGATGAACTTATTGATTTTTATAAAGAGTTAGTTAGTAAATATCCAATTATATCGATAGAAGACCCAGTAGATGAAAATGATTGGGAAGGATTTTCTAAGATAACTAAAGAACTAGGAGATAAAGTTCAGTTAGTGGGTGATGATTTGTTTGTTACCAATAAAGAATGTTTACAAAAGGGAATTGATATGAAAGCTGGTAACGCAATCCTTTTAAAGGTTAACCAGATAGGTACCATTACCGAAACCATAGAAACAATAAAACTTGCTAAGGACAATGGTTATAAAACTATTATTTCTCATCGTTCTGGAGAAACCGAGGATACTACTATCGCAGATTTAGCGGTAGGTCTTGATTTAGGCCAAATTAAAACTGGTTCTATGTCAAGAACGGATAGGATATGCAAATATAACCAATTAATTAGAATAGAAGAAGAGCTAGCCGGCTAGTTCTTTTTTCTTGTTTATGATATAATGTTTCTATATTGTGAAAGGAAGTTTAATATGACCGAAGAACAAAAAAGGGCTAAAGAATATGAAGAAACCTTAGAAAGATTTAAATCGTACCAAGAACTTAAAAAGAAAAAGAACAAACCAGTTGTTTATGACACCACCATAAAAAAGTATAAAAAAAGAAAGATTAAACTTGTTAAAAAGAATCCATTTTTATTTATATTATCTAAACGTTATAGGCTTGAGGAATATAAAAGGAACATTGAAGTTTATGGTTATCCTTTAAGTTCGGTTCCAGTTAAATACAGAATTCCTAAGATTTGTGAATCATCAGCTAAAAGTAATCCAAGTGCTTTTGATATTAATTATGTACCCTTACGATTTAGAACGTATGATTTTTGTACGTATTGCGTTGAAAACGGTGTTAATATAAATAAACTTCCTGAAGAAATGATAGACTTAGAATTATGCAAATTATCGTTAGAACATAAAGGCTCTTTATCTAACATTCCAAAATATATGATTACTTTAGCTCTTTGTAAGTATGCGATTGAAATTAATCCAAACAACGTTAAGTACGTTCCTTTTGGTCCCAATTATGTTTCAGAGGATAATAAAAAAGAATTATACATGTTAGCCTGGGAACACGGACTTAATTTTTTGGAAATGCCAAAAGAGTTCATTACTCGTGAAATGTATGAAGAAAAAGTGCGTGAAAACCCTAGAAATATATTTTTGTTTCCAGCAGATATGCAGGATGTTAGGATGTGGCGAATTGCTTTAGAAAGTGGTCTTCCTTCTGATTTCATATTTAATATTCCAGAAGAAAGACGATATATAGAATTATGGCGACTAGCAAGCGAATATGGTCTTGATTTAAGTCAAATACCAGAACGTTATAGAAAATATTACGTTTCAGAAGATACTTTAACAAATAATATAAGAAACGATTATCATAACATAAAGAAAATTCCTGAGGATAGATTAAGTACCGAATTATATGTTGAAGCAATAAATAGTGGTATGCCATTTTCTGATTTACAAGAAAAGTATAGGAACAAAGAAACCTGTTTAGCGTATGCGAATAAAAATAAAAAAATAGATTCTGAAACACCGAAAGAGTTACTTGATGAATCATTTTATGATGCCTTGGTAAATTTTGAAGAAACACTAATAAATAGTATAAAAACTGACTACCGAATAATATATACTGTTCCTGAGAATAGATTAAATACAGAATTATATGTTGAAGCAATAAATAGTGGTATGCCATTTTCTGATATTCCAGAAAAGCATAGAAATAAAGAAATTTATTTGGCATACGCAAATAAAAATAAAAAAATAGATTCTAAAACACCGAAAGAGTTGCTTGATGAGTCGTTTTGTGATGCTTTGGTAAATTTTGAAGAAACACTAATAAATAGTATAAAAAACGATTACAAAATAATACGTAATATTCCCAAAAGTAGATTAAATATTAGATTATATTATGAAGCGTTAGATAGTGGTATGCCATTTTTTGATTTACCTAAAGAATATATGAATAAAGCTTGTTTTTTAACTTATGCTAATACATATAAAAAAATACCTCGCGGCATACCTGATATATTACTTGATGAGTCGTTTTATGACGCTTTGGTAAAACTGGATGCAGATAATTTATCACTGGTTCCTTTTGATGCAGAGAAAAACGTTTGTTTAAGAACTAAAGAAATGTGCAAGGAATACGTTAGACAAAAACATACCATAAACCTAAAGTTATTTCCTTTAAGATATTTAAAACCTGCGTTTATAAAGAGTATTTTTTATGATGCTGCTAATTTAAGCGACATACTAGACGGATACATAGATGGAATGCATGATTATTATAAGTTAAAAAGTTTAACTTCATCCGAACAAGTTGGTAAGTATAAAGAACTTTTAGAAAAATTTTATCAAAAAAAACTACTTGATAATTCACTAAGAATACCAGGTGCGACGGACGAAGAAATGAGTAAGGTAGAAAACTCTGAGTCATTTAAAATGATTAAGGATTTAAATGTTGATAAGCTTTTTTGTGAAAACGATGAAATTTCAAAAGAAGATTTAATAAAAAAAATAATAATGGATGCAGGTAAAATTATAAACAAAGAAAGTCCTAGAATTAAATACGTAAATAATAAATCGAGTGATGAGGACGTAAGGAAAATTGCAAACGCTTATAAGGAAATGTTTTTTCAAATATCTGGTAAGGACATAGATAAATCTAAAAAGGATATATTAACGAAAGACGTAAGGCTAGCGATTGATGATCTTCTAAGTGAGTTGGATGCCCATAGACGTGATGTTTTCAATAGTGAACTAGGAAATTACAAAGACGATGATCATGAACATAAGAAAAGTTTATAAAAAATAATGTCTTAATATAAGTTGTATTTTGGTTTGATATTTATAATATAATATGATAAAATAACTATTGGTTATAAGGAGGGATACTTATGCTTACGGTATTAATGATTGTATCTGTTTTACTTATTATCATCGTACTTTTACAAAGTGGTAAAGCTGAAAGTGGGAACATAATAACTGGTGGTAATGCTGACTTATTTATGAATCGTAAAGAGCGTGGCGGAGAGTTATTTATAACAAGGTTAACGTATGCTCTAGGAATTATATTTTTTGTACTATGTATAATAGTAGACATGTAATGTTAAAAAGGCTTGGTTAGAAGTCTTTTTTTGTTTTATAATATATATAGAAAGATAGGTGGAAAACTTATGAAGGATAGGATATTAAATATATTAAAGGAAAATGATAAAGCGTATACGGCTTTTGAACTTAAGGATATTTTAGGTATTAATACAACCGAAGAAATGGAAAACATGCTAAAGGTTCTTGGTGAGTTGGAAAGTGACTTAACTATTTACCATACTAACAAAGATAAATACATGGCGTTTGAGTATAGTCACTTAAAGAAGGGAAAAATATCGGTATCTGAAAAAGGTTTTGGCTTTGTTTTAATGGAAGATGAGGAAGATATTCACGTTGATAAAGACCATTTAAATGGTGCCGTAGATGGTGACTTAGTAATAGTTGAAATAACCAATAAGAATACTGGGGCAAAGAAAGAAGGTCGAGTACTTAGAATCGCATCTAGAAATTACGGACCAATCGTAGGTGAATTTTTATATAATGATGGTAATCCAACGATAAAGGTTAACGATAGAAAGTTTAAACAAAAGATAGTACTAACTAAAGAAAGTACTAAGAACGCGGTTGATGGGCACGTTGTGGTAGCAAGCGTTATAAAAGAGCTAGACAGAAATACGGTTTTAGCAGAGATTACTAACATTATAGGTCATAAGAACGATGTTGGTGTAGATGTTGAAGCAATCGTTTATAAGCACATGTTCTCGCCTAAGTTTCCTGATGAAGTATTAGAAGAATTAGATGATATTCCTGACGTTGTAAGACCTGAAGATAAGGTAGGAAGAAAAGACTTAACTGGTGAAGTTATTTTTACGATTGATGGCGACGATACAAAGGACATTGATGATGCTATATCAATAAAAAAACTAGATAACGGTAATTATGAATTAGGCGTTCATATAGCGGATGTTTCTTATTATGTTAAACCAGGAACCAAACTTTATGAAGAGGCCTATGAAAGAGGAACGAGTGTATACTTAGTTGATCGTGTTATACCAATGCTTCCACATAAGCTTTCTAATGGAATTTGTTCACTAAATCCAAAAGTAGAACGTTTGGCACAAAGTTGTGTTATGGAAATAGATGGTAAAGGAAACGTTGTTTCGCATGATATTTTTGAAAGTGTTATAAAATCAAGAATTCAAATGACTTATAAAAAAGTAAATAAATGGTTGGATGAAAACGTAGTAGAGGAAGGCTATGAACCATTCACTAAAGACTTAAGTTTAATGAAGGAATTAGCAGATATTTTAAGGCAAAACAGAGAATCACGTGGTGCGATAGACTTTGATACTGACGAGGCAAAGATTATTGCGGATGAAACAGGAAAACCGATCGACGTTGTATTAAGAGAGCGCGCATCAGGAGAAAAGATGATTGAGGACTTTATGATCGCGGCTAACGAAACGGTAGCTTCTCATATATTTTACATGGAATTACCATTTGTGTATCGTGTTCATGGTACTCCTAAAGAAGAAAAAATAAATGACTTTTTAGATTTTATTAGTTCTCTTGGATATAAAGTTACAGGTAAAATAAATCCTTCATATCCGTCTTCAATTCAACACGTTTTGGACCAGTTAAAGGATAAAAAAGAATATAAAATACTTTCTTCTTTAATGCTAAGAGCGATGCAAAAAGCAGTTTATCAAACTGATAACATCGGTCACTTTGGTTTAGCTAGTAAGATATATACACATTTTACTTCCCCAATTAGAAGGTTCCCTGATACAACGGTACACAGGTTACTTAGAACGTATCTTTATGAAAATGACCAATCTAAAAAAACGGTTGACTATTTTAAAGAATATCTACCAGTTTTAACGGAACATGCTTCTTTAAAAGAAAGGGACGCTATTGATTGTGAAAGAGAAGTAGAGGACATGAAAATGGCTGAGTACATGATGGACCATGTTGGCGAAGAATTTACTGGTATGATAAGTGGAGTAACATCATTTGGTATGTTTGTAGAATTACCTAACATGATAGAAGGGTTGGTTCACATAAGCGATATTAAAGGTGATTATTATAACTATGATGAAAAAAGTATGTCTTTAATAGGACAAAGAAGTAAACGAAGGTACCGAATTGGTGATGAAGTAACGGTAATATGTAAGTCGGCATCTAAAGAGGAGTCATTTATTGATTTTGAAATAAGTAGTGAAAGTAGTGAAGAAAATGAAGGAGAAACCAAGGAAGAAGAGAAGACTAAAAAAGTGGGTTAAGGTAGTTTTGTGGCTTTTTGCTATTTGTTTAATAATAATTTTAAGTTTGATTGTATATGGTAAGTATTTAAAAGAAGATAAAGCTTCTTTAAACAATGAAAAGAAAAAAAACACCACTAAACCAATTACCATGAAAGAGGAAACTAATGAGCTTTCGATGGTAATGGTAGGAGATTGTCTTATCCACCGTTTTGTTTATACAGATGCTAAAAATGATGATGGAACGTACTCTTTTGCCAAGATGTTCACGGAGGTTGCTCCACTTATTAGTGGGCACGATTTAGCGTTTTATAACCAGGAGAGTAACATAGGAGGTAAGGCTTTAGGTTTATCAGCTTACCCAAGGTTTAATTCTCCTGAAGAAATTGGAGATGACATGGTTAATTTAGGTTTTAACCTTGTTAGTTTAGCTAATAATCACACGATGGATAAAGGAGAGCAAGGAGTAATTAACTCCGTAAACTTCTGGAAAACTAAGCCGGGAGTTTATTATAGTGGTCAGGCTTTATCAGACGCTGATCGAGAAAGTAATATCAAGGTGTTAGAAAAAAACGGAATAAAGTATGCCTTTTTTGCGTACACCACCGTAACAAACGGACTACTTCCACCAGATGGTAAAGAGTATTTGACTAATATTTATTCAAAGGAAAAAGTGCAGGTTGATATTAACAAAGTAAAAGATGAAGCAGACTTAATAATTGTTTCAATGCATTGGGGTGAAGAATATACCACTAATCCTAATAATAACCAAAAAGAGGTTGCTAAGGAACTATCAGAAATGGGAGTAAATTTAGTAATAGGAAACCATGCGCACACAATACAACCAGTAGAGATGGTTGGTGACACCCTTGTTTTTTATGCGTTAGGTAACTTTATCGCGGCACAAGATACGCCTGATAAACAAACTGGTGCTTTAATATCATTAAACATAAAAAAAGAAAAAGATGGAAAAATAACCTTTAGTGATATAAAGGCAGATTTAATTTATACTTATTTTAAAGGTAGTAAAAATTTTAAGGTTTATCCATATACAAAACTAGATAATAGTCTTTTAAATAACAAGGATTCATATTATAATAAGTACAAGTCTGTTTTAACCAGATACTCCAACATAGTAGAGGTGAAATAATGATAGAAATAAAAAATAAGAAAGCTAGTTTTGATTACTTTATAGAAGATACTTATGAATGTGGAATAGTATTAACTGGTACCGAAATTAAATCAGTTAGAAAGGGCAGTTGTAACCTTAAAGATAGCTATGCTAGAGTAAAGAATAATGAAGTATTTTTAACAAATATGTTTATATCAACTTATGAAGAAGGGAACCGTTTTAACCATGACGAAAGAAGGGAAAGAAAACTTCTTTTACACAAAAAAGAAATATATAAAATAAGAGATAAAGTAGAAAAAGAAGGATATTCATTAGTTCCTGTTAAGTTATACCTAAAGGATGGAAAGGCAAAGATATTACTTGGTGTAGGCCGTGGTAAAAAAAGTTATGATAAAAGACGTTCCATAAAGGAAAGGGACATCAAAAGAGATTTACAAAAGATGGTTAATAAATATTAGCTGTCTTTTTTTGTCAAAAATGTGTCATTAATATGATATAATTTTTGTATAGAGGAGGAAAGTATGAAACATACACTAAAGTTTTTAATGGTTATTACTTTTATAGTTATTTTATCCGGTTGTACAACTAAAGTAGAAGAAAGGGTTGTTAAGTGTACTTTGAATCAAAGTTACGAAGATCAAAATTACGAAATAGAATCAGTGTATAATATTTATACTGATGGAAAGGTAGTAAATAAAGTTGAAACTACCGAGATTGTAACAAGTAATAGCGATGAGATTTTGGATTACTTTGAAAATTATACTAATACTTTGTATACTAACATGAATAATGAGTATGGTGGATATGATTTTGATATTCTTAAAGAAGATGATAAAATAATTTCAGATACTAAAATCGATTATACAAAACTAAACAGACAAAAGTTAGTTAAAGATCAACCCGTGATGAAAAACTTTATGAATGATGAATATATGTTGACCCTAGAAGGTATTAAATCAATGTATGAACAGATGGGAGCAACTTGTGAAGATTAAAAAAGATTCCGAAATGGAATCTTTTATTTTGTAACAATTATGGTGGTTGGTATGCCTCGTGTTCTGTGTCTTAACGCCGAATCAATCGGATCATTTATATAACAATAAGCATCCGTACAGTCTGACCTATATTTTAACGCTTCTTTTTGAGGTAGTATCATAACGGTTGATGTTCCACCATCTAAGTTGGCAGCATTAACTGCTCCGTAGTTGCTCATTATCTCGGTTAAATCAGCCATGCTAGCGCCCTTTGTTCTAGTTGCGTTACTGTTTACCACAAGAAGTAATATTATTCCGTCGCTTCTTTGCCCGATTGCAGTTCTAGCAGCATAGCCCCATCCTCCATTACCTTTAATGAAAGATTCTTTACCATTAACTATTAAAAATGGTCCCCATGATACACCATCACGAACGTTCATGTTCTTAGCCTTTGTGGCCGTAGCATTTTTAATTAAAACTAACTTATTATCATAAGTCATACCTATTAGGCCTCCTGATTGGGCGTCTGACGAATAGGTGTTATCAGTTATTACTCTTCCGCTTGAAATAGTAACTCCGGTAGGCCTACCACCAGTTTGGTTGCCCGGAGCATTTCCAAATCCACCGCCATTAGTTGCAAGGATTGCATCATTGGTTTCAGCTATTTTAGTAGCATACTGCCCGTACGTTCCAACTCCTTTAGAAACAGCTACTTTAACTTTACTAGGGTCATATACCGCTGCTAAGTATGCCTTTTGCCCGTTTACTTCGAGCTCAATAATTTTATAATCTGCATCTTTGTCCCTTGTTAAAATTTGCTTTTCATACTCGTTTGCATACTCTTCTTCTTTCATATCAATTAAATTGGTATCCGTCTCTTCGCTAACTTCTACCATATAGTTTGACTTAATTACCTTATTTATTTCTTCATCACTATAAAACCATTGGCATAAGTATTGATGACTCATCGTACTCATAGAGGTAGATATAAACCATACCCTAAACTTATCATAAGGGCCATATAGTAAAAATAGACCAGTAGAGCAACCAAGCACATATAATATGAGTATAAAAGTTAAAAATATCTTTTTTATTTTTTTCTTTTTCGTTAATTTACCTTTTTTCTTTTTAATTATGAAAAAACTTATTACAAAAAGATATATAAATAATGATAATAGCACGTAAACTATGTAGTTTATGGGAATTATAACTAATTTTGTTGAATGGGTTGAAATAATCGTTAGAACGAATAATATTGGTATCATTATTATTGGTAACGTTTTAAAGAAAAAATTATTTTTTTTACCGCTTTCTCTTTTTTTATCTTGTTTTATTTCGTTTAAGTCTAAAACTTCTGTTTTTTCATAATCACGCATATTATCACCTAGTATTAATTATACAAAATGCGATAAAATTTAACAATAAAAAATCATAAAAGTATGCTATAATATCTATGTTATTTATATGGGGCTGTTATTGGCTTCGACGGAAAGTATGAATCTATAGCTGCAAGTGGAAGGTACTCCTTACGTACAAACAAAAAATAAATAACAAAACAAATAATTATGCTTTCGCAGCTTGTGCTGCCTAGTCTCTAATAGAGGAAGCGCTTCTTTTTAAGTTTTACTCACGGATTTTTAAAGAGGCTCATTT
>CALVIH010000002.1 GCA_944329445.1 uncultured Bacilli bacterium
GCCGTACCACCAATTGCAATGTATAAATCAACAGGTCTAAATATACTAAATATTAATTGCCCTCTTTTTGAGTTGGCCGCGATCAAATATTGATTCATAATTTATCCCCTTTCTATTCTTGCTTACCAGACGATTTTTCTGCCTCTTGCTTTCTTTTCTCTAAATCTTCCTTTTTAGAAGCTTCTTTGCCAGAAAAACCTGTTATCAACGCATCTATATTATAAGCGGTTTCTGGTCTCAATTGTTGTTCAATACCATTAACAAAAGTAACCATTGGATTTTCTTTAGGATTATCTTCATATTGTTTATTCAAACTCTCAACAACTTTCCATTTATCGTCGACAGCTGATTTAGTTATATCTAAATCTTCTTTCGCCTTTGCAGAAATTTCAAGTAATCCGTTGTAAGCTTTCGCTTGTTCAAATACCGCATCAAAACTATCTGTAGCAATTCCTAAACTACTAGCTATTGGTTCCATAGCAGCTTTTAAATCTTTTTCAGTAATATCGGCATTGTTCTTTTTAGCCGCTGATATACTTTCAGATAACTTATAAAAATCAGAATTATCAAGATGAACTACTCCTCCACTAGTAGATTTAGCATCCATTCCAAATTTATTTATTTCAGAAGCAGCCCTAGAATATCTGCTCGAAGCTTCATTCATAGCATCTGTTAAATTCTTCAAATCTTTTGCAAACTGAGTTGTATTTGAAGCTGCTGTCGATTCTACCTGAGCTAATAACTCAGGACTTTTGTTTCCAATAAAAGCTTTCGCATCTTTTATTTCAATACCAGATGCATCAAATACTCTACCTTTATCATCGATAGATCCTCCAAAAGCATCTCTAATAAGACGGCTACAAATATCATTAGGATCTGTACTTCCTGCAGAAAAATCTGTCATTTCTTTTCCACTCATAGGTTGCTTTTTCTTATCATGTTCTAGCCAACCATTTTCTCCCATAGATAGCTTCATATCCTTATCATACCATCTTTTACCTACTTTTTGTTTGTCAGATTCTTTTCCTCTTTCTATACGATCATATTCACTACCAAAAGATTTTTTTATTTTTCCTGCATTTATATCATCTACTCTAGCGTTGATTTTAGCGCCTATTCCTTCATATTCTGGAGTAAATTTTTGTCTGCCTTCAGAATAAATAGAACCAGGCATTTTTAATAAATCACTTGCTTTATCTGTTTTTGCGCCTTGTCTTATTCCTTCAACAAATCCTTCTCCTCCAGCTCTAAGTCCGCCAACAGCTCTATCTTTCCAATTCTTCATATATTGCCCTTTTGGCCGCTTTTCACCCATTTTCTTTCTGTTTTTATTTTCTTGTTTTTGTTGATCTCTAATTGAACGTCTACCTGCAGCAGTTCTAGCTAATGTACCAATTCCTGCTCCTGCTAAAGCTCTTCCACCTTGTTTAAGCTTGTCTCCAGCCCATTTAGCAGCTCCTCCAGCAAGTGCCATTCCACCAAGCTTTTTACCAATTGATAATCCACCTAAACCACTTTCATCACTTTTAATACCAATCATATCCATAATCCACTTTGGTGCTTTTTTAGCAAAAATCAATAATCCAATAACAACAAATATTTTTGTCCAACCACTTAAATCACCCATTGAATTAAAAATCTTAGATTGATTAACAAGTGAGATTAATAGTATTATCAAAGCCAATATAGCTAACTTTATATATAAATTCGCATAACTTTTTCCTACCGCTGAAAGCCAATTCTTAAATGGCCCTGACTGTGACGACTTAGGATCTACAAAAGTTGCTATAAACAAAGGAGATAATACCTCTAATACTAATAACTCAAACATCCTTACTGCTATATCGATCGCAAAAGAAATAATTATATAAGTCATAAAAATACCAACTACGGTAGTTACTATCATCATATAATCATATACATAAACTTCTTCGCCGTCTATTTTTTTACTAACACCTGCCCACTTAGCAAGTTTAGTTGGAGACATATCTTCATTAACATATAAGTCATTATAAAGTGATACTGCAGAATAACAGTTATCCCAGTCACACTCTCCACCATATACATATCCACCTTGATTAGTACAAGAACCATCACCATTTGATACACACTCTAATGGTGTAAATGATTCATAATAATTTTCATTAACGGTAATTAACGAAGAAAGCGCTATATTTTGAAGTGCTTTACCTGCATTATCTCCACCCATATTAGCGTTATCTCCTAATATCGTCTTAAATATTATGTTTTTATCTGGATCTCCACCAACAATTTTTTCTTGTAATTCATAAGACAGCTGAAATAAAAATGGAGTAACTGCCAAAAGAATAACCATACCTACTACTCTAAAGAAAATGTTACTTAAACCTTTTCCTTTTTCGTTTAGTTTTTCAGGATCTATTATTGCGTTTACTAAAACAAGTGCCAATCTAAAGAAAGCAACAACACCTATTAATATATACAAGTTATTTGTTATACTTCTTATAGTTTCATGTTGAAATAACTCTGCCGTAGACAAATTAATAACAATTTGATATGCGTTATCTAACAAACTAAATGCTACTCCGTCAATTGCCATGCAGATTGCTCTAAGAGGACCTAGCCAACTTATTAATATACTCATACTTTAACCTCCTATATGCAAAATGGAATACCAAACCAGCCAAGAATAAGACTAAGTAAAGCTGGTAAAGCTAATAAAATTACCGCAGCAACAGTCCTTTTAACAGCGTTTGTTCCGGCCTTTTTAATCGCATCTGCATCATTAGACCCCATGGCTTTAAAAAAGTCTATTACTAACATTACTATCAACAAGACTGGTACTATAACCATTACATATTTCCAATAATCGTCTATAAGGTCTTTTACGTCAGTACAACTAGTACTATTTGAATTTAAGATTATAGTATTACCGTTTTCGTCTATTGAAGTTTTAAGTGTATCTTTTTTTGTATTATTCGCTTTACGAGTACCCTTTTCAGTATTTAACTTGGTAGTTGTATTATCTATGGTGATTGATAGTTCACTAGTTCCGGTAGAATTATTTCCAAATTCAAAGTAACCCTTCATGGTTATATTTTCTAACAATCCTTGATGCTGTAATCTAACTTTTACTCTCGATTTACTACTATCAAACCCACTTATGCTCCATGTACATAGTTTTGTTGTAGAATCTTTTTTATACACGTCTATTACTAGTTTTAGATTAGATTCTATTCTATGATTCTTATTATAACCATACGGACATTGAGCATCATTACACGCTGAAAAATACCATGCAGATGTAACCGTTTCATCTTCTACATCTCCATTATAAGTTTCTCCTTTAGGATTTCCCCCAACAAATATTTTAGCGTTAGACTCTTCTTTTGTATATACGTTATCTACTAATCCACCATTATTTCCCTCGTTATAAACAACGTCATTATATTTAAAATAGTTTGAACAATCGCCACTTGTATTTATTGCACTAACACTATTAATTCCAAAACAAAAACTTATAACAGCCATTATTAACACTATTAATAGTTTACTTTTCTTCATACGTACACCTCGCATTTTATACACACTCTATCATCATAAATACATGATACCATTTTTTAAAGAAAAATAAAACCTTTTTAATAAAAAAATAATGGCTTAATAGCCATTATTTTTATTTTAATTAACTTCGCCACTAAACAAAGACGTAAAGTTGCTTTCGGCGTTATTCCAGCAAGTTTTCCACTCACCTACACCTATTAAGTTCATTAATACCGTAACAATAGTTGGTACCAAGAATACTATAACACCAGCGATAATTCTTTTAATAAGTGTTTGTTGTTTCTTTTTAATATCTTCATCTTTACCTGCGGTAACAGCTCTAAATAAATCAAATGATCCCATTACAATTAAAACTATTGGAACTACTATACAAATTACGTTCATTATTAATTTAACAATTCCCATAACTTTTAACACTGTGTCATCTTTACATACTTCAACTAATAAATACATAGTTATATCCTCCTTACTTTTATCTAAGATTATCTTAAACTATTTTCCTTAAAATGTCAATTACAATATACTTATTTTACATAATTGTGTAATTATTTTACTACGTATGGCTTATTTTTAGTACCCGTACCTTCTGTTACAATTGTTTTACTCGTTAAATATATAACAGGATTTATCCTTTTGGTACTACTTGCTGAAGATTCGCCTATTGTATCTAAGATATAGAAAACTCTATAACTATTTTGAGAAGAAGAATTTAAAAGCCACGTATTTATTTCTTCGTCATTAGCTAAATAATTATAATTACCACATTCTTGACTACTCAGATTAGTACAACCACTACTCAAACTAGCATTTTGATAATCGGTTGCGTTAAGTAAGCCTATTTTTTCATTTTCCCTAATTATAGAGCACTCCTTCTCGGTACTAAACGCATCGTTTTCTGCATACTTACCAACGCATAAATTCTTAGATACTATTTTAGCCTTTGCATCTTTATCAAAGTTATCATCGTAATAGTTATTTAATGTTTTTCTGATATCGGTTCGTAAATAATCGGTTGTAACGCCAACGGTATCTTCTCTTTCTGAATTATATGCTGTATCCCAAGAATAAGAATCTTCAGTAAAATTAGCTAAAACAAGTTTAATATCTCCTTCATTATCAACTTTAACTATTCTCCATAACTGGTTATTAAACGAAACATAGTTTTTAACGTCATCACCTCTATACACTAACTCGTTGTTAATTGTATAAACACCATTTCCATACTCATCTGTTTTTACATCCGCTACTATATCAGTTAGGTACTTTGGTTCGTAATTACCTTTACACGTTAAAAATGGTAAATAAGAGTATTCTTTTCCAACTTTGGTTACTTCAACGTGGCCCGAACACGTTTGACTACTATCACTTGGATCTATTATTTCTTCCATTAGTTCCGCTTCAATTAACGTGCCTGTCGTTACAGTAACGGTGCCGTTTTCTTCTTTAGGTAAATTATTTTCGTGATTAGCATAATAACTTTCAGCAGCATTTACCATTTCCTCTTCAATGTCTTCGTAACTATTACCACCACCAGAACATGAATTTATAACTACTAATAATATAATAATAACTACCGTAGCTCCTAAAAAGTAATATGACTTATCTTTTATAAATTCCCATATTTTTTTCATTATTCACTCTCCTACTGATATAATTATAACGATTTAACGGATAAAAGTAAACTATTTATTAAAATTGCCTTTACTTTAATTTAATTTTGAAAAATTATAAAAATCGTTGTTAAAAATTATATTAGGTGTTAAAATTAGTACGGGTGATAAAATGAAAAAAATATTAAAAGTAATGTTAGCTATATTCACTGTTACATTATTATTAACAGGATGTTCTTCTACAGAAAGTCATATAAAAGAAATAAGCCTTGATGAATTTAAGGAAAAGATTGCTAATAAGGAAACTTTTGCTTTATACATCGGGAACGAAAACTGCGTTCATTGTGAGTCTTATAGACCTACGCTAGAAAGCGTTTTAGATGAATATGACATAACCATTTATCAATTAGATAATAGTAAATTAAGTGATGAAGAATACTCAGAGTTTAAAACATACGTAAGTATAAGTGGAACTCCTACAATTGTATTTATAACGGATGGCGAAGAGGAGACAACCTTGAATAGAATAGTTGGCGAAGCGTCAGAAGAAGAAACAATAGAAAGGTTTAAAACTAACGGATACATTAAGTAGAAACTTTTGTTTCTATTTTTTATTGATTTAAATAATATTTTTATATCAGAATTTTCTGGTATGTTTTTGATATAAAATTTTTAATCAATTCAAAACATAATTTCTGCTGATTATTCTATTATCTGAACAATATTCCATTATGAATTTATTACCTTTTTTACATATTATTATTCCTACTGTTTTTTCTTGATTTATATTTCTTATGTTTCTATCTATATAGTTCATATATGTTTCTATCTGTCCTATATGTTCTTTTTTTAATTCTGTTGTTTTTAGCTCTATTACCACAAAACAATTATATATATAATTAAACAACAACATATCTATATAATTATAACTATCACCTATTTTTATTTTGTATTCATTTTCTATAAAACTAAATCCTTTTCCTAATTCTTTTAAAAAACTTGGTAAATCTTCCAATATTAAGCCTTGTAAAATTTTTTCTGTTATTTTATCTTTATTATATTTATTATATTTATTCTTTATTAAGATCGGATTCTTAACAAAATCTGATACTTTTATAGTTTCTTTTGTTATTAATTTTATTTTCGTTTTATCATCTAGTCTTTCATATTCATTATTTTTTATTCTTTTTCTTAGTTCTCTATATGATAAATTTTGCTCTTCAATAATTTTAATGTAATACTTTATTTTATTAATATTATTTATTGGTAACAATGCATTTATATGAGTCCAACTTAAAAAGTGTGGCATTGCTACACCTTTTTGTATAACAATATAAAATTGCCTCATTCTTTTTAAATTTGACGTACTATAACCTTTTCCTAACTCATAAGTCAATTTTTCTGAATACTTTTTTATTATACCTTCCCCATATTTTTTACCTGCCTCACTTAAAAGTTTTCCTACATTATAATATGTTTTTAGGTCACTTCTATTTTTTGAGTAATCTTTAACTCTTTTATAGTTTTCGTTTTTTATTAATTCTTGCTTTATATTTTGGTAAAAATTCATTTTTTACCTCCTTTCATACTTATAGTTATCCATATCTTTTTAAATTCCCCTATTTTTCCATAAAAAAAAGAAATATTTCTATTTCTTTACAGCACCAAACCTTCTATCTCTTTTGCCAAACGAATCAAGCGCTTTATCAAACTCTTCTTCATTAAAGTCTGGCCATAGCACATCAGTAAAATACAACTCCGCATACGCTAGTTGCCAAAGCATGAAATTACTTATTCTAAATTCACCACTAGTTCTTATCATTAAATCAATTGGTGGTAAATTATTAAACATGTTTTTACTTAAAACTTTTGAATTAATTTCTGATATATCTAACGTTCCGTTTTGTACTTCTTTTGCAATCTTTTTAGTAGCTTCTACTATTTCATCTTGACCACCATAGTTTAAACATATGTTAAATATTCCATTTTCATTATTCTTTGTTTCACTTGTCATTTCATCCATGGCTTTTAAAACTTTATCACTTAACTTATCTTTTAATCCAGAAAATACTATTTTAACACCTTTTTCTTTTATTGAATCAAAGTTCTTTTTGAATACCTTTATAAAAAGATTCATTAAGTAATCAACTTCTTCTTTATCTCTTTTCCAATTTTCTGTAGAAAAAGCAAAAACACTTAACACTTTTATCTTTTTATCATAAACATATTCTGATATTTTTTTTAAAACTTCGGCACCTTTTTGGTGACCCTTAGTTCGTTTTAAACCTCTTTTTTGTGCCCATCTTCCATTACCATCCATTATGATTGCAACGTGATTAGGAACTTCATTATTCATCTTTTTACCTCCAAACAACTAAATAAAGTATAACATATATTTAATAATTATGAAATAAAACGTTGTTTGTTTACAGTATGTGGTTTTATATTATCGTCAATTATTATTTATTATCATCTTATTTAATAGGAGGATGATATTATGATTTTTATATTTTGGATATTATTAATCCTACTACTACCGCTTTTCATCATCTTGTTTATTATTTTTATACCTATATTTGTAATACTTTGGATCTTAAATTTTATATTTAACGGAAGATGCAATAACAACTGTAATTGCAGAAAATAAAACGTTTGTTTACTTTACACAAGATTAAGATAAAAAAACAAATTATCAAACTTTACTTTCTTATTTTAAAAAAATATGTTACTCTTAGTATAGTTAAAGTATGCTAGTAAAGATGCTTTGATAAAAATAGCAGAAAGGAGCGATACTAGCATAAACAAAAATTATTTTTTTAAAATTACGGGTATAACTAAATTTAAAAACTTATTTTTATGATAAGCAATAAGGGAAATATGCACAAGATATAAATTTACTTCTTTTTATTATCCTCAAAATTAAATTTTTAAAACGTTTTATATTCTTATGTAAACCATTAAGTACTTAAATATATTTACTACACAAAAAAGCCTTAAAGGCTTTTTTATAAACTTTTATATATTTTTTTTAGTTTCTTACCAACGTTTTTTATATCTCTTTTTTTAGCAACCTCATAACCATTATCAGTTAAGTCCGCTAACTTTCCTTCAAAAAATAGTCTTATCTTTTTTTCAAAATCATCGATTGTCTTTGCTTTATAGACCGTTTTACCATCAATTAGCCATCCATCAAAAATAGGAATATCACGTACTATTGCGCTACACTTACATGCTAAAGCTTCTATTATTGGAATTCCTTCCGTTTCTTCTAACGTTGGAAATAAAAATAAGTCTCCTCCACTCATGGCGGCTTTTATCATTTTTGGCTCAACGTATCCCGCAAAGGTAAGATTATCTAATTTCGTTTTAACGGCCTTTTTTACTGATTTTGTTGCAACCGCAAGTGGGCTATAACCAAACCATATGAATTTATACTCAGGGAGCCTTTTTGCAAGGTTAACAAAGTCTACGATACCCTTTCTTTCGATGTAAAGCCCTATACCAAAAATAACCTTATCTTCTTTTGTATAACCATATTTTTTTCTAAATTCATCCCCAAGTTTTTTATCACGCTTAAAAAAATCCAAGTCAACGCCGTTTGAGACATCATAGATTTTTTTATTTTCTAATCCTTTATACCCTTCCAGTAACCTTTTCGAGTACAAAGTGGGAGTTACTATAACATCACCTAAACTATAACATTTTATTAGCCATTTTTTAAATAGTTTTGAGGTTTGTTTAGCAAGAATAAAACCATTTTTATAATCTTCTTCCGTAGAATGAGCATGATAAACTATTTTTTTACCATTTTTTTTAGCTTTTTTAGCTAGCAAGTACGATTTGGGAAAATACGTATTTATATGAAGAATATCATAATCATCCTTTGGGTCCTTAGTGTAATCAATTTTCTCGTCATCCAAAGCTTTCATTTGATGTTTTATTGCTTTACCAAGCCCAGACTTTCCAACCATCCGTTCGTTTTCAGTATATAAAAGTACCTTCATTTTATCCTACTTCCTTATGTATTTTAAAAGAAAACTTTAGTTTTCTTTCGTCATGTAAAAGTTAATCGTTCTTTCAAGCGGATCAACTGGAGGGTCTTCTTTCTTTTCATCTTCTTCGTACTCAAAACCAGTTAAACCATCATTTCTTTTAATTAATTTATTATATTCATCTTTTAACGAAGAAATGTCATTTTGGCTTTTAGAAACGAAATTAATTGCATCTTCAATTTTCCTTATGTTACTTTTCTTTTCCTTTTTATTAGAAGAAAAAATACCAACCTTAATACTATTCTTTTTAATTATCAAATCACTTATAATTGCGTCTATATCCGTGATTGTTTTATCAATATCCTCTATCTTATCTGATAAATTAATGGTATCTTTTCCTTCAGATAAAACCACCAAATGTTTAGTTATGTCTTTAATGGTTCTAGATAATTTATTCATTAACGTATTTATGTCTTTCTCAATTACAATTTTTAAGGCTTTATTAAAACCTTCTGAAGTTTTAAATTCTTTTTCTTCGTTTATCTTGTTTTCGCTATCAACCTTTAAATCTTCTATTTTACTGCCATCTATACTATAAAATCTTATTTTTGGTTCTTCGTTATTCATGGATTTCCCTCCTTGCTATTATATAAACTAATTATATCACAAAAAAAATTAATGTACACACTTACATTAATTTTTACTTGTTTTTATAATGTTTATCATCGTAGTCAAAATACGACTTTAAAGCACCATATTCATTCCACTTTGAAAAATAATCTAAGCAGGTTTCAGAATTAAGATCAAAACTTCTTAGTTCTTCTTTTAATGAATCTTTTATTTTTCTTAATGACCTATCACCCATCATACCAATTAATTCTCCAACTAATCTAGCTTCCATTAATTTTAGGGCGCCATTTATATCAAATTTATCATAAACTGTTGTAATTGTTTTTTGGTTGCTTTCTGGATGATCAATTTCCTTTGATGTTGGTAAATGCTTTTTTAAGAAATAATAAGCGTCCTTTATCATTAAAGTTTTATTATTACTGGACCTTTGCTTATAGCTTTCATCTAACTCAGCTTCTGTAAAATTAGTATCCGATAATCCCATAACATCCATGGCAATCTTTAAATAATTAAGACTTGACACCGTGGTCTTCATACACGTTTCATCCCCTTTTTCAAATAAAACGTGCATATGTTATCATAACTGTAAAAATTTGTCAAATTAAGGCACTTAGTTTTTCTTTTTATCTTTTTTCTTGAGATGTGATCTTTTAACAAATTTAATGTGTTTTAAATTTAACTTCGCGTTGTCTGTTAATATGTCCGTTGTTAAAACTACCCAAGTAATTAGAAGCATTAAAATAACATATATTATCGTTCCTATCTTTCTGTCTTTTAATACGTAAAAAATAGATGCTAATGAAAATAAAATACTTACTGCGTATATTATTAAAACCGTTGTTCTTTGAGAGAATTTTTTGTTTAAAAGCTGATGATGTAAATGCTGTTTATCAGCCTCGTAGATAGGTTTATGATGAATTATTCTTCTTAGTATAGCAAATAAGGTATCCAAAATTGGAATGGCTAAAATAATCATCGGTACAACAAGTGAAGTTAAAGTTACTCCCTTAAATCCCAACAAACAAACTACGGCAATCATAAATCCCAAAAACATCGAACCTATTTCGCCCATAAATATTTTTGAAGGGTTAAAATTAAATATTAAAAATCCTAAACAAGCACCAATCATTATAAACGCAATCGTTATTTCCAAACTTCCGATATTATGTAAAATAAATGCTAACACACCAATTGTTGCAAAAAAGATAGTTGAAATTCCAGCTGCTAGACCATCCAAACCATCTATAAAATTTATACAGTTCATTAAAGCAACTATAAAAATTATTGTTAACGGATAAGCAAGCCAGCCAAAATCAAAGTAAAAACCAAACGCAGATATATCATTTAGCAAGATTTTACCATAAAAAACTATTATACAAGCCGCGACTAGTTGTCCAACAAGTTTTTCTCTTGCTCGAAGCGGTTTTATTACGTCTAAAATACCCGTTATTATAACGATAAAGCTAGCTATTAAAATAGCAAGCATCTGAGTGTTTTGAGGAGCAAAAAGCATGTATCCAAAAAGAAAACCTAAATATATCATAAGGCCACCCATAACAGGCATTGGTTTTTTATGGACCTTTCTTTCATTAGGATAGTCTAACGCTCCCACGTGATAACAAATCCACTTTACTATCGGAAACAAAGCGGCAGTAAAAACCATTACTAATATAACTATTTTAAGTACTTCTATTATTTTATCCTGCATTTTAAATCACCACTATTTTAATTTTAACACAAAAATTAAAAACGTCCAAATATTTTGGACGTTCATAAATTATTCTACTTGTTACCAAAACCAATCTTTTTCTTTATGATATAGCAAGGTCTTCCTAATATGTTACTATATATTCTAGATATATATAACGCTATTATACCAATTGCTAAAAACATAATTGACATAAGAAATATTATTGTTCTGTCACTTAAGTTTCCCATTAATATAAAGTTTAATAAACCTACCATAAAAACAATAACACTAACTATAAATACCATTTTAACTGGTTTAGTAGAAAAAGATATAATTCCTCCTAACGAATATTTAAGAAGTTTTACAAGTGACCATTTTGAAGTACCATGCATTCTTTTTTCCGGAGAATAAGGAACGTATATCGTATTAAAACCAACCCAAGAAAAGATACCCTTTAAAAACCTTGTTTTCTCTGGTAAAGATATAATTGCATCCTTAACACTAGCTTTAAACACCCTAAAATCGCTTGCCCCTGGTAGTAACTTAACATCTGATATTAAATTATTAAAACGATAAAATAAAGATGTTAACGTTCTCTTAAGTGAACTTTCGTCTTTCCTACTTGATTTATAAGCACATACAACATCATAATCGGGTTCACTTATTAATTTATTATACATTTCAACTAGTGTCTCTGGTCTATGTTGTAAATCAGCATCCATTATGGCTACGTAAGAACCACTTGCACATTCAAGTCCTGCTAACATAGCTGATTCTTTCCCAAAGTTTCTAGAAAAACTAATAACCTTAGAATTCTTATCTTCTTTAGCAATTTCTTCCAATTTTTTCTCGGTTTCATCATAACTACCATCATCAACGAAAATAAGTTCATAAGTTAATTTTTCTTTTTTTAATACCCTTGTCACCTCTTCATGAAACTCTTTTACCGAATCAAATTCGTTATAACAAGGAACAACAACAGATAGCGTCATTTTTAAACCTTCTTTCTTTTATTAATTAATTTACTCCATTTAAGAGAAATTACTTCTCCACTAAAATCTTTTGATCTTGCTCTTGCTTCCTTACCCATTTTTTTTCTTAGCTTTTCATCCTCTATTAATAAATCGATTTTCTTTTCCATCTCTTCGTCGTTTCTATCACTTATTAAATAACCATTTTTACCATCTTCTATTATTTCGTTCGCTCCCTGAGCGGAAGTATACGCTAAACAAGGAATACCATGGCTCATAGCCTCAATTAATACAAGACCAAAACTTTCGGTATGAGATGTCATTACGTACACGGAACTATTTAATAGTTGTTCATTTATGTAATCCTTGTTTTGATATCCATGAAAAATAACCTTGTCACGTAATTTTAACTCCTCGGCAAGTTCTAACAGGTTATTTCTTTCCATTCCATCACCAATGATATTTAATTTCCAATCAGGATGTTTTGAACTTACTTTCTTAAATAATCTTAATAAATCATCAAATCCCTTTTCCTTTGACAACCTACCAACCGAAATTAAATTTTTAGAATCCAACTTAGATAACTTACTTGGCATTTTATCCAAGCAATTTGGAATATAAAACACTTTGCTACCCAAGTAATCTTTATAAAACTCTGCTAGTTCCTTTGATACGGGTACGAAATAATCCATTCCCGAGCAAGAGGAAACAAGTGATTTTATATATTTTTTATTATTGTTATGATGATTATGCTCCCAAGCTATTTTTTTTATGTTTGAAGGAGCAAATTTAGATACTAAAAAGTTATGAACCGTACGCGTTGAAATAATTACGTCCGTATCTAATTTTCTTAAATAACAAGCAGTTTTAACGTATTTAACGTAACCTGTTTTTGCACTATCTCCCAAGCCCTTAAAGAATTTGCTAAAATTCTTCTTTTTTAAGTAATATAACATTTCCTTTTTATTTGGTTTAACATTAGATATATACTTTACTTTTACTTTATCGTTTAAATCGAATACTGGCTCGTTATACAAACGATAAACCGATAAAATTTCTACATCATATTTTTCACACAACAAATTAGCAAGCGTTGCGATTGCATTTTCTATTCCGCCGTACCCTAAATGAAGTGCTAATATCGTTATTTTTTTCATATTATCACCAACTTAATTATACTAAAAGCAAAATAAATCGTCAAAATATAGGTTATTTTATGTTAAAAAAGCGTAAAGAAAAAGACAAGTTAAAATCTGTCTATGTATTCTTTTACCTTGTTTTTAAAACGTTCGGTATTAGATTCGTATCGTACTGGTTTAAATGTTTTTATATCATCTAATGTCTTAGATAAGTTTTTAACATCATAAAGAGGTAGCACATATCCTTTAAGCGCAAATTCTTTTGTTATTTCAAGTTGATGATCATTAGTATGCTCACCATACTTTTTTAACCTTGGTACAACGATTACTTTTTTATCTTTACTTAAACACTCAGTTATCGTTCCAACTCCAGCGTGAGTTATTATTATTCTTGCTTTATCAATTAATGATTCTATTTCATCTTTAGAAGTAAAATCAAACGTCTTTATTTTATCATCAGAAAACTTTGTACAACCTACTTGTGCAATTACTTTATCTTTAATACTACCTTTTTTCTTTTCTTTTGCAACCGCTTTTAATATTCTTTCAAAAGGTTTATCTTGCGTTCCCAATAATACTAATATCATTAAAATATCCACCCTTCACACACCGCTTTTGGGTATAGTTTTAACATCGAATGCCATTGTACTATAAAAACATCTGCGATTGGATATACCAACCTACCGGTTAAGGTTTTAGTTTCGATGTTTGCAAACGATTCTATGTATATTACTTTTCGTCTAAATAATTTTGCTATGTAACACATTGGAACACACGTATGCGCTCCCGTTGTAACAATTACGTCAGGTTTAAATTTTAAAAATAATATCAAACTTTTAATTACGTTAATCGGAATAATAAATAGATACCTTAACATATGATCCTTATTTCCTGTTAAAAGGTAATCAATTTTACTTTTATATCTTGCCTTTAAACCAATCGTTGATTTATGTTTTTCAGTTACTATCTTATAATCATAATCTTTAAAAATACCTTTAAGTTGCATAAGTTCCGTTAGGTGTCCACCCATACTTGATATAAACATTACTTTCTTCATAAATATCTCCTAAAAAGATTATATCACGTATAAAACTGGTTGTACACATCATTTAAAAATATACTAGTTCATATTCTCTTTCTATTACGTTATCATTTGTTACGTACTTTAAAATATATTTATTATCATTTTTGCACAAGATAATGCATAACTTAGGTTCTGGTTTAATTTCTTCTTTCTTTATTGGCTTTTTACTTTATTTCATTGTAATAATTAAAAATTAAACTATATATTTCGCTATTTTCTAATATTATAATCGCTTCCCATAAAGCAGAAGACTCTCTAAAATCTTTATTAAATCATTCTTGTAATACTTTTTTATCTTCAACGATGTCTAATGTGAATGAAAGAATTATACATTTGAATTATTCATTAATGAACTATAATTTTTCTATGTTACTTTTCAAACAAAAGATTTTATAGTCTTCACTTTTACCTAATCGCTATTAATATCATTTTTATTATATCTGTTTTGATTTTTTTTGCGAATTTTCACCATCATCGAAATATGATAATTCGTCATGATTCCATGCTACTCTATCTATTCGTTTTGATATGTCCACATCTATAATACTACCATCGTTCAAAATTGCTTCATTCCAAGTATGTTGTAAATTACCAGATTTACCTTTTACCAAAAAGCAAGGAACTCTCATATAAAAATTGTTTAGCAATACTTTTAATAGCCTTGCTCTACCTTCGCACACACCTTCTCTTCTATTAAAAGTAAATAAAGGATCTTGTGAGTCTTTTCTGTCCCACCTCAACGAGCGATCAGGTTTAAGCGCTGTTTCATCATATGCTATATTGTCACAACACCACCTGTATGTAAATTCAATTTTTTCACTATTTGTTCCATTTTTTATTTTAACAGGTAAAAATCTATAAAAATTCAATGCTATTTCGCGTAGTTTAGAAATCCTTTCAGCTGTTCTAAAAGTTAATTTTGTAATTAATAATTCAAAATCTTCATTATTACAATTCAATGCCCAACTTTCAAATGATTCATTAGAGAATTCATCTCGTTCTTCAATTGTATTGTTTAACAAAGAAGTTATCTTTACATTATTAGGTAATTTTCCAATATTAAGTGTAATTTTTTCTGAGAAAGAAAATTTTGATATATCAATAATTACATTTTTATTAACCGGAAAAACACTTAACCTATTAAACAACATATTATAGCCAGCAACATTGTTGGGTTTTGATTTTATTTTTAAAACAACAGTAAAACCTTTTGGCAATTGATTTATATAATTTATAATAGAAAATCCATCTTCTGGAAAATAATCATTTGCAGTTATAAACAAAATATTATCTAGTAACTTATAATAATTCCCACTCTTGTCATACCATTCATTGTCTATTATTTTTACACTATTGTTTTCCAAATTTTTATTTCTGTCTGGTAATGGAGTTTCTATTCTATGATTTGCAAACTCATAAATTGTTCCTTTACCAATTTCTTTTATTTTACTTATCATAATTAATACCTTTCCGATTTGATTCTTAACTTTACATTTTATTATAAAACAATTTCTTTGATTTTTTCGTTTTATAAATTATTCCGATAAAATATTTCTACATAAGCAGAAAAATCAAATATTTAATTTCTAATATATATTGTTGTTTCTTTATAAGTATAATGGAACTAATAATAAATTATGGAAATTTTAATTAAGTCTTTCATTAATTGAAAATATTATATATAAAAAATAAGATTAGTCAATATGTTATGACTAATCTTCATCCTCTTCTAAAGATACTCTTCTATACTTAGGTTTACTTTTATTTAATCTTTTTTTAGCATCTTCTAGTTCCTTTAACTTTTCTTTTCTAGATTTCTTAGGAACCACGTATTCATCTTCCTCTACCTTTTTAATAGATGGTCTTTCATCAACGTCGTCAATATCATAATCATCGTTTTCTTCATCTGACTCATTATTTTTAGAAGTTTTATTATTTAATTTATCTATTTTCTTTTGATATTTCTTAATTTTCTTTTCTTTGCTTGTAAAAAACTTTTTGAATAGACTTATTAATATAATTAATAGCAAGATTAGCAATGATACTGCTAACGCACAAACCGAGTAAAAGATAATCTTATTTTTTATATTGCTTAAGTTTTCATAATACCTTTGAAAAGTTCCATCCTCTTTATCATAAACGTAAAAACCTTTATCTCCTGTTTGTAAGTTTTGAGCATATACTAAATAAAAGTTTTTATCTTTATCAAAATCAAATTTGTAAGCGGTTACTTTATCATCGCCAATTTTTAAACTAGTTTTTTTAAAGCCTAAAGGAATATCATCCGCTTCATCTAGAATAAGTAAATACGTTCCATTACCAGTTGCTTCACTAAATTTAGAGAATTCTTTCGTTTTATTATCATAAATAAATAGTCTAACGTCTCCTTCTTCATCCTTTAACGCAACTAAGGTAAGATCAGTTGCTTCACTTTTATATGCCGCAACCTCTTGGTCTTCTATCGTTATTTTTGTTTCTGTAAAACCAACGGGTATATTTTCTACCTGCCCCGCTTTTCTAACAATTGTATAGTTTTTACCACCAACTTTAACTTCTATAGGATCTAATTCTTCAACCGTCAAGTTTATTACGTAAGTCTTTTTTTCTCCATGCTGCGCGGTAACTACTATTTCAACTTTATTAAGTCCATCCACTACGTCTATTTCTCCTGCTCCAGTGATTGACGCGGTAGAATCCGCTGCCGTTGCAATTATTTTGGCCTTAGTTGTATCAACGGGAAGGGTTGCGGAGTATTCTAAGGTTGATGCGTTAAACGAAGGTGTTAGTTCAGCTCCTTCAACTGATAATGATGCCAAGTTATTGTTTCTGCTATAACCTGCTTCTATTTCAGCCCTTGTTTTCATACTAACTGATGCAGAGCCAGTTGAGGATAAACATTCGTTAGTTGAAGAATAATCTAAAACCGATGCGTTAACTGGTTTAAAGGTTGCCGTACCAGAAGTTAGAGCGGTAAACGTATAAGAATAACTAGCTGAAGTTTTACTTCCATTACCATAATCAACAACGTGAAGTGTTCCGCTGTTTAACCTTACCTTTGACGAGTCGTAACTTAACGTATACTCCCAAGATCCTATCGATGCGGAACCAGAAACCGTTACGGTTACTCTAAAACTTTGCCCTACCACCGCAGACGATGGTGCTGATACTCCTATTCTGCAGCTTGCGGCATCAACGCTTGGTAATTTAAATAAGAATACAAAAAGGAGGATGAACGCTCCTGTTAATATTTTTTTATATAACTTTCTCATTTCATACCTCCTATTGTGTGATACTACCAGTACCTAATAAATACTTTTGTACTAATAATAAATCTTTTATGGTAATATTACCATCGTGTGATACGTCAGCAGCTTCTTTGTTTGACTCGGTTAAGCTTTGTGAACCAAGTAAGTATTTTTGAATGTATAACAAATCTTTAATCGTAACATTACCATCACCTGATGCATCACCATAAACTGCTATTTCATAAGTTTTATCATTAATGGTTATCAAGTCTTCAGTAGATACTTTGCCAGAAAACTTAAAGTTTAGATTTTTATCGGTTATGTAAACTTCAGCTCCTAGGCTTTCTAAATAACTTCTAATAGAACTTACGTCCTCACCTAAAGTTACTTTAGTAAAGTATCCATTAACTATCTTATACCCGGTCTTAGCAAGTATCTGTTCTGCCGTTAAAGATGGATTTTCATTTGAGCCTCCGGAGTTATTACCAGAATCTGATGAAGAATTATTTCCATCTTGGTTTGAATCTGGTACATCTGGAGTTGTTGAACCACCTACCGTATCAGTTCTAGATACTTTAAACGCCGAATCTGGTCTGTTATTATAAACCGGTATTACAAACGTATAGTTATTATCTAACTTACCACTTGATTTATAAGAACTGTATATACTAGATGCTTCTGATTCTGGTGCCATTATGTTAGTTTGATATTGGTGTGTATACTCGGTTCTTGTTGCATAACTTGAAACGTTAAACTTTTGAAAATATATCGTATCTTGACCAAGACTTATGTATGAAGAACCAATAACCTTGGCACCACCGGTAATTGCTTTTTGAATAGAATTCCATCCGTTATCCTTTGCGTATTGTAAACCCTTTAGATAGTTATCTTCTCCACTTGTTGCACCAATGTTATAGAAGTTATAGTATCCTTCATAACCAGATACCATACCACTTGATGCGGAAGAACCATTAGTTCCAACTTCCTGAATTGCACGTGATGCTAAATGTACCGCCGATACGTTAGCTTCCTTACCAGCCTCTATAAAAGCCTGTGCATAAGTTTTCGTAACACCATTTTCAGTAAACGAACCCTCCATAAACGTTCCGTCCAATAAACTTTGAACAGATGAATCTTCACTCGAACTATAAGCTAGTGACTGAAACATAAAAATCCCTTTTTCCGTTAAAAAGTTTCTTGGGTCCATGTAGTACTTTACCGCGTCTTTAGCGGGAGCATACCAACTTGTACCATCTACAATTATTCCGTTTGGATTTAAGCTATCCTTAAAAATCAAAGAAGGATATAAATAACTGATGGCACTTGTTCCTTTTTCACTTTCTGCTTCTGCCGAAGCCTCCCAGTCAAGCCCTGTATAATCTGCTTTAAAAGTCCAGTTAGGGTGCATAGCATGTAATTTTCTTAAATACGGCTTATAACTATCCGGGAAAGAACCAATCGATGCTTCAAATGAAGAATCATCATTATATGAATAAGTTTTTGTATTATACATACAAGCTTTAGCAACATAACCAGTATATTCTCTTGCAGCATAATCAAACTTTACCGCGTACCAAGTTGCATTGTTATTGCCCTCATTAGGACCAGTTGCACTTTTTATGTACTCAAGCTGTTGGTTAGGATATACATAAACGGTATCATTACCATTTTTTATAGAAGATGACTTATCAGAAGCTTCCGTTCTAACTGGACATTTATATCTTACCTGATACAAGTCATAAGAAGCAGCACTAACTTCTCCTATCCCCACGGTAAACGTTAGCATAATGGTAAATAAAACACCTAAATAAAATAGTTTATTTCGTATCTTCATATAACCAACTCCTACTCACCATAATTATAACACACAAAATAGTCAAATAAAGTTTAAAAAATAAAAATATGTTGGAATATGTCAAATGTTGTAAATTACTAAATCGAATATTCCTAAGTTTTAAAAGCATCCTATAAATAAGGAAAACAGTGTAATTAACTAACGTTGTTTTTTGTATAATTTTGTTGTATAATTACTTGGTAACATGAGGTGATATTTTGGAAAAGAAAAAAAGGAAATTTAAAAAGGCTGTGCTGCTTCTGTTCCCTTTATTAATTGCTTATTACATAGTCAGCTGCTTTTTTGTAAATGAAATTTTTTATTATAATTCATCAAAGAGTTTTATGGCTTATGTAGTTTATGGTGCAATATTTATAAATGCATTACTAATAGTTTTATTTACGGTTAAAGGTTTTAAGTGCATAAAGAAAAATAAAACTAAAAGCTACGTGTGGTATTTCATATTCTTAATAATATTTATAGTTGGCGAATTATTCGTTACTATAAACATGAATAAAATAAGTTCATCATTATCCAAAATAACAAGTAATGAAGCTGGATATTCAAGTAGTATAGTAGTACTTAAAGAATCTGACTACGAATCCATTGATGACATAAAGAATGATGATGCAAAAATAGGTATCATAAATGATACTGAAAACCAAGAGGGATACGTTCTTCCTATGCAAATTGTTGAAGATGAAAAAATCAATGAAGAAAATCTAGCCAGTTATGATGAATACACACAAATGCTTAGTGATTTATATAATGGTGAAATAGATGCAATGTTCGTAAGTTCTTCTTACGTTTCACTTTTTGCTAACGAAGAAGGATACGAAAACATCGCTAGCGAAACAAAAGCGATATATGAAAAATCCGAAAAGACTAAAAAAGAAACAAGTACAACTGGTAAAACGTTAGATGAACCATTTACCATACTTCTTATGGGCGTAGATAGTAACACTAACTCACTTGCTAAAAGTAACTCATTTAATGGTGATACACTAATGCTAATAACGTTTAACCCACACACCATGAACGCAACGGTACTAAGTATTCCAAGGGATACAAGGGTTCCTATCGTATGCACAAGATCGAAAGCTAAAAACAAAATTAACTCAGCTGCTTTATATGGTGCTGATTGTGTTATGGATACGATAACTAACTTTACCGGTATTGAAATAGATTATTGGGTAAAAGTAAACTTCCAAGGTGTCATATCTTTAGTTGATGCATTAGGAGGAATAGATGTTGATGTTCCTTATGCATTTTGTGAAAGTAATTCCCAAAGAAAATTTGGTAAAAATACAATATATGTAGAAAAAGGATACCAAACCTTAAACGGTGAACAAGCACTTGCCTTTGCAAGAAATCGTCACACGTGGCCTCAATACTGTGGAAGAAAGTATTCAAATTATACTAGTAATGACTTCGTAAGAGGACAAAATCAACAACAAATAGTAAAAGCAATCGTTAATAAATTAAAAGATATTAGAAGTTTATCAGAAATATATGATATCTTAGATATATTAGGTGATAACGTAGATACCAACATAGATAGAGAAACAATGATAACTGGTTTTGATACTTTTAAGAACATAATCTTTAACTCAAAAAATATAACTAGCGATGATTTTATTGGTACCCAAAGATTATATTTATCAGGTTATGATAATACAATAAGTGGAATATATTACTTTGAATATTATAAACAAAGCTTAAAAGAGATAACAGATGCAATGGAAATAAACCTTGAATTAAAAGAACCAGAAATGGATAAAGAGTTTAGTTTTTCAATTAACAATCCGTATGAAGATACCCAAATAGGAAAAGGAACTTATAGTTACTAAGTTCCTTTTATTTTTCTAATTTTTTTACCGCGCTTTCTATTAGTATTTCAAGTTCGGTATCGCTTACGTTTAAATTTTTACTAGAAAGCCAACTACTCGCCTTTTCTTTAGCTTCTTCAAATTTTTCATCACTACTTAATAAATTATTCTTGTTTACTTGTTCAACGTATAAAACCGTATCCTCGACAATCTCTTTTATTGTCTTGGTATCAGTGTATTTAGTAAATGCCTTTTTTATTTGCATTCCAATATAACTTATGACCCCGGTTATTATGGTAGCTAAAAAAGGAAGTAGATACGTGGTTATAAATTCTTTCATTTAATACATCACCCATAAATATTATATTAATCATTAAAATTTAGAGTTATAATAGATATCTTTTATTTTTACTTAAACAATATGTTATAATATTATTATATTGGAGGATAAAAATGAAGTACCTAACAAAATTAAAAATGTATCTAATAAGTGATGCAAAGAAAAGAACTAACGTTTTAATTAAAAAAAACTTATTTAAAAGTGTCGGTAAAAATTTCTTTTTTCAACCAAGAGTTATTCCTGACGAACCAAAGCTAATTAGTTTTGGAGATAACGTATCGGTTGCATCAGGTGTTACTTTCGTTACCCATGATGTTATCGATAAGGTTTTAAATAACATGAATTATAATTATACTTTTTATTATAATTGTGCCCCAATAAAAGTTGGAAATAACGTTTTTATAGGATGTAACGTAACCATCTTACCAGGAGTCGAAATAAAAGACAACGTAATTATCGCGGCAGGTTCCGTCGTAACTAAAGACGTTAAAGAAAACACTGTTGTAGGAGGTAATCCCGCTAAGGAGATAAGTACTTTTGACGAATACGTAGAAAACAGGAAAAAAGATAACGTAGATGGTTTATACCCTAATTGTGATGCAGTAATAAATCAGGTATGGGATAAATTTTATAATGAAAAAAAATAAAAGAACTACTCTTGTTCTTTTATTTTTTTATTATATTTTTTGCTATCTATAAATGAATTACAATAAATAGCATAACCTATTGCAAATAAATAAATAACTTGTTTGGTATAAAATAAACCTTCCGTTATATTACCTAGTGCCAATCCAAATAGCATTAATAAAATAACATAAAAAATATTTTTATTTTCTTTTATAGAGTATTTTAATTTAATAATAGCAAGCGATAACACAAATGAAAATAACAATACTATTCCTATTACACCAGTTTCTTCTGTTAACTGTATATAACAATTATGTGGATACATATATGGATACTCATCACTTATTACTGAATCATCTTTTAAATAATCCTTAGCATTTTGATTTTCATAAAGATAAGTAGCATTACCTATTCCAATCCCAAATACTGGATATTCCTTTATAAAGGCTTTACCTACACTTTCATAGTACTTTCTAAAGAAATTAGAACCTTCTATATCCCCTACACAGTCATCATCAGCACATTCTCCTGCTTCTACCTCTTCTATTTCACTACCCAATTTATCTAGCAAACTTAATCTTAAAACCTTAGGCATATGAACTGTTTCATAAGCATAATCTAAAGCTGATTGTATAGAATATTTAGCTCCTGGTATTAATATCATACATATTACTAACAAAACAATTAAAATACTATTTTTAAATTGTTTTTTTAATAATGTAACAATAAAAAATATAAAACACATTACTAAATATATTAATTGGCCACTTCTTGAAAAAGTAAATGTTATTCCGAACATAGAAAGTATTAAAAGAATTTTATAATACTTATTATCTTTATCATTTAATAATTCATAAGTAATTATTGGAAACATTAAAACAATGTATTTATCAAAAGTAGTTGCTATGTAAAAAGTTGAATTTATTCTACCAAATATACCTGGATATTTATCATTATTATATGTATTAAGGTTATATTTAGTTACATATTGGAAAATTCCAAAACACATGCTAAGAGCGAATGAAATAAATAAGTGTTTTTTTATTCTATTTAAAGTTTCTTTTTCAAACTTACAATTAAAAATAACTAAAATAAGAGTAAGTAAAACTGAATAATGAATAAAACCTTTTATTGAACTTAAATTAATATCTATTCCAAATATTAATGTTAAGAATAACCAAATAATAGTTAATATATATAATATTAAAGGAATTTTATTTTTTAATAAAATCTTCAAGTTTTTTATATTATCAAATAAAATTGATAACGAAATTAATGACGGTAAAATAACAAGCAAAGCATATCTTATTTTATCTATAAACGTTATATTAAAAAAAGTATAAACTCCTAAAAATAATGTTATTATATATAACGATATAATTATTAAAACTTCACTTCTTTTTGTTATTTTCATACTTCCACCTCTATGTTGCAGAATAATTATACCATAAATCAAACTTATATAAAAGAAAAAATTAAAAGACTTAAAAATTAAGTCTTTTAATCCATCTCTACTATGTATAATTTATTATCTTCTCTTACTATTATCATGTTAGCTTCATTTTCATAACCAAAATCTTCTTTATATTCCCACGAAATAGTAACCTTATAAGCATCAACCGTTGTACCTGACTGAGTAGTTGTTTTTCTTCGTGATGTAGTTGTAGTGGTGGTTGTATCTTTGATAACAAAAGTCGTATCCTCAATCTCTACTTCTGTTATTTCACTCACTTCTGGTAAATCTTGAGTCCTCGTGTCAGATTTTACCTCTAAATACCTATAAAAAGTACTTCTTGCCTCTTCTATAAAATTATCTCTCATGCTTTCTTTTATAAAATCAGTACCACCTATATCATTTTTTGAAAGCTTATTATCTAAAGTATAAAAATCAATTATAAATAGTTTTGCAATTTGCTTAGCATATGCCTCATAATCAACTTCTTTTTTAGATAATATATCGTCTAAATTTTCGAATTCATCTTTATAAAGCTGCGTTTCATTCTCTTTTAATTCGTATCCATACTCAGGGATTGATTTGATGGTCTTAACTTCTTGCCCGTCATCACCTGAAAAATAGCTGTATAAAAGAATCCCTATTATTGCTAAAACAACTATTACTATTAAAGTAATTAATATTTTCTTTGTCTTATTTTTCTTCTTCATTTTGTTCTCCTGCCTCTAAATCATAAACTATTATTGCGTCTGACACTTCTAAGAGCTTATTTGCATATGCCTTGTTATTCTCTATTTCCTCATCATTAACCACGCTATCTTTTAAAAGTAAATATTCCTCTTTTTGGGCATTGTAATACATCTTATCAGTTACCCAATTACCATTAGGAAATACCACTATGTTATCATCTATATTAAATATGTCATGTCCTAATGCATACTCATAATCAAAATTAAGCATGTTAGCAAGCGTAGGCATAGCATCATACATTCCCATTACTTTATCTATCTTTTGATTAAGTGTTTTATTTCCTTTACTATCCTTTGTCCATATTATAAATGGTACTTTTCTATTTAACTCATAATTATAATAATCAACGTCAACGTACCTTGGATCATCTTTCTCATACTGTTCACCAGTTTCAAAATCATAATTATAAAAGTAAGAATACTCTTTTTTAGCTATCTTAGCATCATGATCGCCATATATTACCAAAACCGTATTTTCAAGTAACCCCGCAGCATCCAACTCGTTTACAAAGTCTCCAATAGCAGAGTCAGCATAATGTACCGATTTAAAATATCTTCCTAAATCAGTTCCTTCCATGTAAGGCAAAGACTTTTCTACGGTGTTTCCGTTTTCATCTGTTTCAGTATATTTATAATCAACGGTATAATCACCATACTTATCCTCATCATCCCAAGGGGTATGGTTAGTTAACGTAATTAACGTTACGTAATAATTATTGTTTTCTTCACTTATCTTCTTTATTTTTTCTACTGATTGTTTAAAGAATTCCTTATCTGACAATCCCATTCCCATAACATTATCTTCGTTTGAGTAATCATAAGAATCACGTGCATAAAAATGATCATATCCCAACGTCTCATGCATTACATTACGATTCCAAAATGAAGCAGTATTAGCATGCATACTAGCCGTATAATAGCCCTTTTGCCTTAACAAGTTTGGCATTGCTTCATACGTCCTTTTCCAGTAGTTAACAAATACCGTACCAGTTGATGCTGGCATTAAAGACGTATTGAAGGTAAACTCCGTATCAGAAGATGTTCCCACGCTCGTCTGAGAATAATAATTTGAAAAGAATAAGCCTTCACTAGCAAGTCTGTTTAAATTAGGCGTTAACTCTTGACCATTAAATGATAAAGTCATGTTTTGGGTCATCATACTTTCCGCATGAATTACTATAACGTTTTTACCTTCAAATATATTGGTATATTCATTTGTTTTATCATTAACAGTATCAGTTTTTTGTTTTTCTTCATAAAACTCTCTAACTGTTTTAGCGGCACTATCATAACCGAACATACTAGAAAACTTAGATTGAGTACTCTTAATTGCGTCATTCAACTGATAAACATATATACCAAATCGCTGAACCAAATATTCTCTATTCCATTGTTTCTTTAATCTAGAGTAATCAGAAGACTCCATCATTGAAATGGTAAAAAATACCATTACGGCAGCTAAAACTGCGGTATTTAAAAACCTTTTTTTAGAACGTTCGATTTTTTCTACCTTATCGTAGTACTTTTTCTTTTTTAATAAAATATGTACTAGCAATAACACGATTGGTGGAAATAATAAAATTATGTCTTTTAATTGAATTAGATTTGCTACTACGTTTCCATCCATCTCTCCTAAAAACGATGCCGTAGAAAGAAGTGAAAAAGAAGTGAATGATACGTAGTTTTCATAATACACCGCGTTTATTATACAAGCCGCAGTCATAACGATGGTAAGCGGCATTAACACCCTAATTTGTTTTTTTGGCTTTAAAAGGTACGCAAATGAACCAACAACTAAAATGAAGGCTAAATCCGAAACCATTCCTTTAAAACTAAACAAGTTTCCCATCGTAACTATTCTTAGTAACCATGAATTAATCAAGTTTATTAAAACGTACGTAATAAATAATACGTTTGTTTTTATATATAAAACTAAACTTATTTCTTTAAATCTTGTTAATATCTTTGAATATGTTTTTTTTAAAAAGTCCTTAACCTTAACTTTCATAATAACCTCCTAAACATATCATTAGAATACTACCATTATATCACAAAAAAAAGTCTTTTAATCAAGACTTTTTATATTACCCGTTTTTTCGTTACTAAATTTATATTCATTCATCGTCATACCGAATACAAAAATGTAACACATCCAGTAAATCCAAATCATCAAAATTATTAAATTTGATAAGTTACCATAAAACTTAGTATAGTTTGCTAAGTGAGTAACATAAAACGAATAAACGAACGTTGTTAACACCCAAATACACGTCGTTAATAAAGCCCCTTTATTAACGCTGTGACTAGGAATAGTTACGTTTGGTGCAATCGTATAAATTACTTTTATCGCAACAAATATCATAAAGAAAACAAACGGCCATTTTAATATGTTATAAACCAGTGTTACATAAGGAGATATTGATCCATTAACCTCCGCTACATAAGCTATTATTCTACTTCCAATAGTTAATATACCAATAACCGATAAAACAAGGAAAATAAGAATCATAAGCATTATAATTGCCTTAATTCTTGTTCTGAAGAAATTTCTTTGCTTACCATTATATATTTGCGTTGAGGCAATTATTATCGAATGAGTGGCTTTCGCAGCGATATAAAAAGCGGTAATAATAAATACAATGTCTAAGGTACCAACTTTTTGCTGCTCAAATATCGAAAGAATTATTCCAGCAACACCACTCGGTAAATAATGATTAAAGAAACTCGTTACCGACTCAAAACTAAGTGAAAGCTTAGAAGCAAACATCACGAGTAAACTAACTAGTGGGATTACTGATAAAATAACAAAAAATGATATTTGACCTGGTAATATTGACATTAAAGGCGTGTTCATAAGCCTTATGTTTTCTTTGATATGTCCCTTTATTTTTTCCTTACTCTTCTTCATTATCCTACTTACCTTTATTAGCCATTTCCTTGCTAGCTCTTATTTCAAGAACCGCCTCGTTTATGGCATCATCAATCGTTTTAATATCGTCTTCAATCATACTATAACCAAGCGTTGCACCATATCCATACGGTAATTCGCTTAATTCTTTATAAAGTTTCCTCATGTAAGCTACAACTTTATTTTTTTCATACCCCACCATGTATATTAAGTATTCGTTACCATCAGTTCTTATAATGTCGCTTTGTTCAAGCTGATTTCTAATTAAAATGTTTGCGGCAAGCTTGATTAACTTGTCCCCTTCTTCATGGCCATATACATCGTTAACATGACGTAAATTATTAAGGTTAACCACTATTATTGACTGAGGATATATAGCATTTGCTCCCCAACGTTTAAAGTTTTTGTTTAAATAGTTACGATTCTTAAGAGAAGTTAAAGGATCAACGTATCTCATCGTTTCTTCTCTTTTATTTTTCTTTTTGATTTTTATCTTCTTTCTTAAGAATAGCCATGCTATAAACAATACCAAAACAGCGATTAATACATAAATAAATCCATAACTTACCTCTTTCGAATCCTTGTAATAATCCTTCCATGCAACATTATACATTTGCTTATAGTTAATTAGTTCCATATAAGTTGTAAACAAAGATTTAAAAGTACTATTTTCGTTAGTATCTCTTATTATATATCCATATTCTAAGTTTTCTCTATCACTATATATAACACGGTAATCCGATAACCTGCTATCGTTATACATCTCATACACACTCTGGTCTAAAATAACGATACTATCTTCATCTATTTTATTTATTAAATTACCAATTTTATCATAAGTAGTTACCTTTGCATCACCCTCTTTTTCAAGGAACTTAGCCAAGGTTGAGTTAGTCGTTATCACGTTTTTATTCCTTAAAGACTTAACCGAGTTAACAACCGTATCCGTCTTATCCTTATGAACTAATACAACGTATCTTTCATCATATGGTGAAATCGTAGTAGTATAATCTCCACTTAAACCAGAATAATTATAATAATTTGGTGCTATATCAACTTTTCCGCTATTTAGATCATTCTTTAAATCTTTAACCGAACGGTATTTTTTCAACGTAAATGACGCCCCAGATATTTCACTAAAAGAGTTTATATAAGTGCTATCCAATCCAATAAGTTTATTGTTTATTATGTTGGTATAAGGTTCGTTTTCCAAATATCCAAACACGTATTTTTTACTTAAGAAATCAGCCTTTGATTTTTCTGATATGTTATTTTGGTTCATTAATAAGTTTATTAATGACTCATCATATTTATCTTGTAAATCATTGTTTTTATATTCCAAGAATTTTTTGTTAACGATGCTAGCTAAATTTTTATCCACGTCTTTAGACGTTCTTAAAACATAAGCTTCTCTCATCTCAGTTATGTTATAAATAACATGATATTTATTCTCTAAAATAAAGGCCTCATACCTTGTCTTTGGGACTGCAATATAATCAACATCCCCGTTTTTCATTGCATTTTGTAACTCAGAAGCATTTTGATAAGGGGTGTAAGTTACTCCGTTTTCTGATGAAATATAATAACTTACGTCCGCTAAATCATCGGATAATAATCCTATGTTTTTGTTCCTTATTTCTCCTGGTTCAGTTACCTTTAGGCTTTCCTTACTTACCAAGACATAATAATCCTTGTAAAACACCATGTCATCATCTTTTAAGTCATCTACCTCATCATGTTTTACAACTTCAAAATATATATCATTTTCCTCTAAGTCTCCAGCAGCGTCATATGGTATTAAATTAAGTGATAAGTCAGTAGATTCTTCAAACTTATCAATAAAATCAAAGAATACTCCTTCACCTTCCATACTGAACACTGGGATATTATTTGCAACTGATATGTTAATAACCATCTTTTTATTATTTTCAATCCATTTTTTCTCGGTTAAGTTCAAATTAGTATTAGAATCAGGTCCCTTACTAAGATTAATTAATACAATTAAAATAATCAATAATACTAATATAAAACCAGTGACTAACCACTTGTTACTCTTTTTCTTTCTCATCTTTTACCACCTCTTAAAGTACGTCAAAACTAATTTCGGTTTTGTTTTTATGTTTATACCCCGTTACTGGATATTTTGTTGCACCATCTTGCTCTTGCTCAGAATAGAAAGTAACATCATAATATCCCTGAATCTTCTCGCTTAAAAATGATAACATCTCATTAAACTTGTTTTTCATATCATCAGTTGAAACTCCCTCATCAAAAGTAACGAAGAACTTTATTAACCTTCCCTTAATTTCTAACTTTACTTCTTTAACCCCTTCTATCTCTGATGATTTTGTTTTTATTTCACTTTTCTCATCATCAGAAATTTCATTTTGCTCTATATCCCTTAACCTAACTCCATAAGTTGCCTTTTCGCTATTTGAATAAAATAATGACTTATATAAAACCAACAAAATAATTAGTGCAAGTATTACAATAATACCTATTTTAACTTGTTTTTTATGGGTTTTTATAAATCTTTTAATTTTTGGTAGCATTAAATCCGCCTCCTATACGATAAATATTATACTATAAATTATGTTTAATTTCCACTTTAATTAAAAAAAATAAGATACAAACTTCGTATCTTAACTTTATTATTTAATTTTTATATTCGTCTTTCGTAATAGAATATGATAATAAATCATTTCTTATTCCATCTGGATCAACGTACCTTGATCTTAATGTTCCTTCATACTTCAATCCACTTTTTATCATTACTCTACCACTTGCTGGATTTTCTGATAAATGTTCTGCACATATAACATAAGCATCACATTCGTCAAATAAGTATTTCATTACGGCTTCCAAACACTCCGTTGCATAACCTTTATTCCAGTATTTTTCACCATAACAATAACCTATTTCACAAACTCCAAACTCCAAAAACTTTTTAGATACAACATCTATTGAACCTATTATTTCTTTGGTATCTTTTATTTCAGCCACCCATTTATAAGTATCTATCTCATCATAGTTTTTTATCCATTCTTCTAATAATTTTTTCGTATCATTAACATCTTTATGAGGACTCCATGTCACATATTTAGAAACATTAGGATTACTAGCCCAGTTGTTATACATATCATTCGCGTCTTCTATTTTAAATCTCCTTAAAATTAACCTATTCGTTTCTAACTTCTTAGTACCCTTATGTATCAATTTAATCACCTTCTTTTTAGTTTATAAATTTTTATTACTTTCATATCTTTTAAGTCATTAAAATTGCTTTTATCATATATTATATCGTCAATTACACACATCATATGATACCAATCATTAATGTGAGCAAAAACTATATTAATATCTTTTAAACTAATATCCTTCAATAGTTTTCCTTTAAAATTATTATCTATTATAAAGCCATTTTTAAATAAATAGCCTTCAAATACAGATTCATCATTATAATTTATACCAAGTTCTTTTTTTACGAAGTTGTAATCTTTTTTTAAGGCTTTAGAAATGCTTCTTATTACGCAGGTACCATTTTCATCTACCGGATTATAATATATAACTTTCATATCATCAGTCCTTTACAATTATTTTATCTTGATATTCTTTTTTACTTTCTAATGATTCTTCTACATTAATCCAATATCTGCCAAGCAAAACATCATTATCGTTTTCCTTTATCTTGTTTTCTAAAACACCATCAAAAGCCAATATAGTTTTAACGGATCCAATATTATCATCATACGCAGTAAGTAAAACTTTTTTAATGCCTAAGTTTTTACACTTTATTAAACCCAAATATAAATTTATTTTGTTATAACCCTTCATTCTTTCTTTTGGCCTTATTCCATACCCTATATGTCCTCCATGAATTAATAAAGCATCATTTAACTTATGTCTAATATTAATCATACCTACTATCTTGTCATCATTTTCTCTAATAAGAAAATATGTGCTAGAGGGAACGAAATTATCGATTCCTTTTTTCATTTCTTCCAGGTATGATAACCATTTTTCATATGTTTTTTCTTTTATGTAAAAATCTAACTTTCCAGATCCATTAATGTTGGAACTACAATCCATATGTTCTTCAATATATTCTATTGCATCAGTTTTCCTTTTTATACTAGGTTTTTCTAAATAAAACTTTTCCATTTAAATCACCTTCTTTTAACAAATATATTTAATAACATAAAAACGGAGTCAAACTAGTAAATAATACTAGTGACTCCGTAATAATTACGTGTAGGCAATAACCCTTTGAGGCTAGATATAAATCATACTCAAACTCACTTACTTGCTAATAAAATAACAAATATGATAATTCATGTCAAGTATTTCTACTAAATATTCTTTTTTTATAACTATAATGTCATATTTAATTATTTTATAACTATTTTTACAAATTTTTTCTTTCCTTTTTGAATTACAAGTTCGTTATTAACAAAATTTTTAAAAGTAATAATGGTATTAACATCATTTTCTTTTGTTCCATTTAAACTAATTCCATTTTGTCCAATCAATCTTCTTCCTTCTGACTTTGATGGAACAATTTTAGATAAGAGTAATAAATCCGGTAATGAAATACTATTATCTATAATAGAACTTTCTACTTCTATTTCTTCAATATTATCAGGTATACCACCTTTAGCAACTGTTTTATATCTTTTTTCTGCTTGCTCTATAAGTTTTTCCTCATGATACATCTTAATTATTTCTCTGGCATACACTCTATGAGCTTCCACCACATCTTTTTCTATAATTTTTTTCGCTTTATCTAAATTTATATCTGTAGTAAGTTTAAAATAATCCATCAATACATTATCAGGAATTCTCATTGCTTTTTCATACATAATCTCAGGGCTTTCATCAACACCAATATAATTTCCTAATGATTTACTCATCTTTTCTTTTCCGTCTAAACCCACTAATAATGGAAAACACATAACATCTTGAGGCTCTTGTCCATAATCCCTTTGCAATTCTCTTCCCACTAGCAAATTAAACGTTTGATCTGTTCCACCTATTTCTATATCCGCATGTAATGCGACAGAATCATATCCTTGCATTAATGGATATAAAAATTCATGAATACCTATTGGAATGTTATTTTTGAATCTATTATTAAAATCGTCTCTTTCTAAGATTCTAGCAACTGTATATTTGCCAGTCAAATTAATTACATCTTTAAATGACATTTTTGAAAGCCATTCAGAATTATAAACTATTTTAATTTTATTTGGATCTAGAATTTTAGCAACTTGCTTAAAATACGTTTCTCCATTTTTTCTGGTTTCTTCAAAACTTAGTGATGGTCTCGTTTTTGATTTGCCAGAGGGATCACCAATCATTGCAGTGAAATCTCCTATAACAAAAACAATTTCGTGACCTAATTCTTGCAATATTTTTAACGCTCTAAGTGGTACAGTATGACCTAAATGCAAATCTGGTCTAGATGGATCAGCACCAAACTTTACAACCAACTTTCTACCACTATTTAATTTTTCAATCAAAGTATCTTTATTATGAACTTCTACTGTTCTTCTTAATATTAAATCTATTTGTTCTTTTTTATTCATAAATATTCCTCCTTCAAAAAAATACCGTGATAATTCTTATTCCATAAGGACGAATTATCGCGGTACCACCTTAATTTATGGTTAATAACCATACACTCAAAGTTATAAAGTAACTAACTAATAAACTCATAATGTGTAATTCAAATGTATTATATGTTTAATTCCACCAAACTTAAACTCTCTAAAATATAACTAATACACTTTACTTTATCATTAATCAGCATCTATTTAATATAAGACAATTATATTATATCATATAATTACTCTTTTAACATTATTTTTAAATTATTTTTTTATTAATTTTTTATTTACTTCTTGGTTTTGAGCTAATCTAAACATATTTCCTTTACCAATTTGAATAATTGTTCCGTCAATTGGTTTAAATACCAAATTTTCAAACCTTTCCCCATTTAGCTTAACAGCACCTTGTTGAATTAATCTTCTAACTTCACTTTTTGATTTATACTTTCCTGTAGAAAAAATACAATCAATTAATGAATATAAATCATTTCCATCTGCTAAGTTACTATCATAATTAATAATTGGTAATTCAATATTATTCACATTCTTTTTTTGATATATTGCTTGAAAACTAGCCTCAGCTTCTTTCAACTCTTCTTCTGAATGATATAAAGAAACTATACTTCTTGCTAAATGCATTTTAATATCTCTTGGATTTGTTTCTCCATTTTGTAATAGTTTTTGTATTGACTTTATTTTATCAGGATGCAAATCAGTTGTTAAATTATAATAATTAATTATCAGTTCATCTGGAACTCGCATAACTTTTTCATACATAGTTTTTGCATCTTCATCAACGCCAATATAATTACCAAGTGATTTACTCATTTTTTCTTTTCCATCAAGTCCAACTAATAATGGAACAAACAAAGCGACTTGTTGTGGCTTATTAAAATATTTTTGAATATTTCTTCCTAACAAAATATTAAATGTTTGATCTGTTCCTCCCATTTCTATATCAGAATTGACAACGACAGAATCGTAAGCTTGCATTAAAGGATAAATAAATTCATGTAACGAAATAGGTTTATGAGAATTAAATCTATTTTTGAAGTCATCTCTTTCAAGCATTCTTGCTACAGTAATATTACTACATAAGTTTAAAACTTCCGAAAAAGATATTTTATTATACCATTCACTATTAAAATGAATTTCTGTTTTTGATTTATCTATAATTTTAAATATTTGTTCAAAATAAGTTCTGGCATTTGCTTCAACTTGTTCTTTAGTAAGTTGATTACGAGTTTTTGATTTGCCTGTTGGATCACCAATTGCACCTGTAAAATCACCAATTATTATAACTGCTTTATGACCTAAATCTTGCAATTGTTTTATTTTTCTTAATGAAACTGCATGACCAAGATGAATATCTGGTGAAGATGGGTCCATTCCGAATTTAATTCTTAATGTTCTACCTTCATTATAGACTTCTTCAACCTTATCTCTAATAGCCTGTTCATCTACATCTGTAATTCCCTTTAATAAATATTTAATTGTTTCTTCTTTGTTAAACACAAAATCCCCCCTTAATGAAAATTTGTGCTATTGTAACACTTAATCTTATTTTTGTCAAATTTAACATTTGATAGTTGTGTAAAATAGTTTGGGGAAAGAGTATGAAAAAAGGAAGACCTCTGTTAAAATGTAGTTGTACAAAACATTAGAAAGGAGTCTTCCATATGAGCATTGTACCACAAAATTATAATAATTTGTTAAAAAATATCATTTTAAATACTTTTTCTTCTAATTTAGAAAGTATATTACATAACATCTTTGATTCTTCAAATAACGTCTTTAATTATGTTAACCTACTTTCCAATTTAGATAATTCTCTTTGTAATATTGCAAAGCAATCCCTTATCACTTGTTTTGAATCCATTGATAAATCTTTTAAATATTCTTTAGGAAGAAAACGTAAATATGAGATTAAATCTTATCATCCTAGAACTATTCTTACTGTTTTTGGTGAAATTACTTTTTATAGAACTTTCTATAAATCTAAACTAACTGGTAAAAACTTCTGTTATGTTGATAGATTATTAGGCCTTCATAAATATGACTATTTTGATCCTTATTTAAAATCTATTGTTATTGAGTATTCTTCTTTTATTTCTTATCCTAAGGTGGCTAAATATCTTAATGATTTAATTGGTAATAGAGTATCCATTAATGATAAACAAAAATATTTTTCAAGACAAACCATCAGAAACATTATTTTAAATTCCAATCTTTCTATCGTTAATTATGATCCTAAGCCTGTTACACCAGAAACATTATACATCATCGCTGATGAAAAATGGATTCCTACTCAAAATAATGACAATAATAAAATAATGGAAAAATCCGTTGTTATCTTTGAAGGTATTAAAAATCATAAACTTTTAAATAAAAGAATCTTCGCTTCTTATGATAATTCTTTTATAAATGATTCTTTAGATTATCTTTTTTATACTTATGACATTGATAAAATTAAAAACATTTTCGTTATGGGTGATGGTGCCAAATGGATCTATAAGTTAAAACATGAATATAAAATTGCATCTCATATAAATGTTACTTTTTGTTTAGATAAATTCCATTTTAAACAAGCCATTCATCATATATGTTTAAACAAAGACTTAGAAGATATTCTTTCCTTTTATGTTTTAAATGATATGAAAAATGATTTCATAGATTGTTGTTCTTCTTTAATTGATTCTTTCCCACACAGAACCGAAACTATTAACTTAAAAATGAATTACATTTTAAATAATTGGAAAAATATCAACAACTTATATTCTCATAATTTAAGTTGTCCTATGGAATCTCAAGTTTCTCATAACATCGCTGATTTATTTACCTCTAGACCTAAAGCTTATTCTGTTAATATGATTAATAAATTAATTGAAATCAGACTTCACTATAAAAATAATGATAATTTAAAAGAGTTATACTTAAATAACTTTAATTCAAGTACAACTCTTACTCTCGATAATCATTCTCTTAACTTCAATATTTTTGATAATTTTCAATCGTATAACTTTTTAAATAACTTAATTTTTAATCCTACATTTTAACTTTTTCTATTATTTTCCCCAAAACTCTTTACATTAACATTTGATAATGCATCAAATACATATCCAGAATTACCAATATTTATTAAATATTTACTAATTTTTTCAATATTTAACTTTGTTTCTTTAAAATCTGGATAAACAATTTTAAAGATAACTTCTAGTTTGCTTTTTAATTTTTCATAAAAACATTCTTCATCATTATTAAAACAATAATAATTTAATTCATCATTAAAACTACTATTTAAATTTACAGAATCAATTGAATAAAGCAATACTGGTAATAAAGCAGAAACTAATTTTAAGTTTTCTCTATATGCATGAATAATAGTATTATTAAATAATATTAAAATTTTTTTGTATAATTCTTTATTTGTTTTTCTAATTGCATAAAATGTCATATCCATTATTGCATCCATATTATAACCAAATAAATCAGAAATAATCGATGCCATATCAATAGGTAATAAGCAATAATCATCATATGTAATAATTTCCTTTTTCTCTGCAAACAAAACTATTTCCATAATTTTTTTTCGTAATTCCAAATCACTTTCTGAATAGCCTAATATTTCTTTAAAGTTGGATTCATAAGTATTTAATTGTGGTTCCATTCCATTATGTGTTTGCAAATCAATTACTATATCTCTTATTAATTTCAAGTCATATAAATAACTCCAATTAATAAACAAATTTGTTCTATAAAGTAAATTAAAATATTGTATTCTTTCAAAAAAACTAGCATTTTCAAAATCAAATAAGTAAATTTTTTGTTTTTCTTTAGAAACAACCATATTTCTAGGACAAAATCCTGGGTATTCAATTCCTAATTCACACAATAATTTCAACATTTTTTCAAAATCATTTATTGTAAAACATAATTCATCCTGTGAGTATAAATGCTCTTGTAAAGTATTTCCCATATAATTAGTTGCAATATAATTTTTACCATCAACATTATATAATTTAGGTTCTATAACTTCAAGTTGAAAATTATTAATTTTTTTTCCTGTTATTAATGTAGAAGCCAACAAAGTATTTGACATTTCTATTTTTGATTTTTTAGGATTCATATACTTTATAAGATATTCAACATTTCTATATCTAAAGATCCTAAACCTGTTATTTACATCTAATAATTCAGAATTGTGAAAAAAATTATATATTGGATCTTTGTATGCAATTCTTATTGCATCTTCAAAATTATCAGTTTCAACAATATTGATATCATTGCTTTTATGTAACGCACTATATAACTTACCCATTTTCACCATCTTCTAAAAATTCATTCATAAATGCCGCGCCTATCATTCCTGCACTATTACCAAGTTTTGCTTGAATAACATTAACCTTCGGAGTACATTTATAACCATAATCTCTCTTAGCAATATATTCATTGATTTTTTTAAACAAAAAATCTCCTGTTTCTGAAATTCCACCGCCAATTATTATTGCTTCTGGTCTAAAGCAATTACATATGTTTAATATACCTTCACTTAAATATTTTACATATTTATTGATTACCTTATTAGCCGATTTATCATTTAATTTAGCACAAGTGAAAGCTAAAGTCCCATCAACATTTTCGATATTGCCATAAACATGACTCCACATCAAAGAATTTTTGTTATATAACATTTCTTCTTTTGTATACCTAATTAATGCTTTTGCAGATGCATATGCTTCAAAACATCCATGCCTACCACAAGTACATAATTCGCCATTCATCATTAATAGAGTGTGTCCAACTTCTCCGCCTTTATCTCCATTTCCTTCAAATAATTTCCCGTTTATAACAATTCCAGCACCTATTCCAGTTCCTATTGTCATAACAATCGCACTTTTATATTGCATACCAGCCCCAAACATCATTTCACCTATACAAGCTGATCTTGAATCATTACAGATTTTCATAGGAATAGTTATTCCTTTATCTTTTAATAATCCAATTATAGGAACATTATTCCACGATAAATTCCCAGAAAATTCAGCTAACCCTTTTTTTCTATTAACAATTCCTGGTATGCCTAATCCAATAAAAGATAGAAATGTATCACTTATACTCTTATTTTTTTTTATTAAATAATTTATTAAATTATATAAATTATCAACAACACTTATTTTTTCATCATCATTGAAAGTTTGGACTTTGGTAGAAAATAAAACATTTCCTTTATCATCTATAATTCCACCTTTTATAAAAGTCCCGCCAACATCTATACCTATTCTATTCATATCTTAACACCTTATCCTTCACATTTAGATCGATAGCAAAATCCAATGAACGTATTGGAATTTTCTTCATTGTTTCTTCTCTTTTTAGCCATATATTTTCAAAATATTCCTCAAATGTTTCAAACTCGTAGTATTCCTTTCCAATAGTCGGTAATACACCTAAATCAATTATAATCCATTGCTGTTTTTCTTCGCACCAAATAAAATTACCAGGATGAATATCTAGAATAATTTTATTAAATAATAATGAATACGTAGAGTAAAATAATCTTAAAGATTTTATTTGTTTTTCCGTAAAAGGAATATGATTAAAAAGATAATACTCTCCATTCTCTCCGCTTACAAAATTGTGCATCAAAAATTTATTCACAGCATCAAAAGTATAATTTTCGGGTAAAAATTTATTTAAATCTGTTTTTGATAAATAGTTATACGAATCCATTTCCTGTTGCATCAGAAATAATTTAGATGCAACAGTTTTTGGATATTTTATAATTACATTTTTTTCTAAATAAATATTTGATATAGCACCAGTATCATTGAGCAGAAACAAATTTTCTAATTTGTTTTTTTTTAATGTTACTACCCTATATAAATACATAAGTGAAAACTCAATTATGTTTTTTATATCTTTTTCAGTTATAGGCATTGTATAAATAATATTATTGAATGCATATAAAACAAGAGGACACAAACCATTGTCTGCCAAAATATTATTCAGTAATAAACTGTTTTCAAAAAGGTTATCTTCTGGTTTCATAACATTATTAAACAAAACTACTATATCATTTACATTATTAATCTTAATGTTTCTTTTACTTTTTAAAAAAGTCCTGTTATCGTATAATAATTTTTCTAAAAAAGCATAATAATAATCGTATTTTTTAGAATCGTTCTCTTTTAAATACATTAAATGATTTTTATAAACCACAAAATTAATTTTATTTTTTTCTTCATAAGTCATTTTAGAATAAAACAACATATAATTAAATAAATCTTGATTATTTAATTCACTAAGTTTCATATTACCTTTTTAGACCATTTGGATATTTATCTAAATATTCTTTAGTTTTTTTCTTTATATATTTTACATCTGTTTCATTTTTTAAAGACTTATCAAAGAAATAATTAGAATTATCAAAATAATATGTTACTTCTTCCAACGAAAGTCCAAAAGGATTTTCATTATTTATAAATTGTTCAACGTCTAAATCCTTTGGAGGCTTATGATACTTTAATTCTCTCATTTTGAATCCAGAATTTATTAATTTTTCATCATGATATAATTCTATTTTATACTTAGCATCTACATAAATCGCATCTATGCCTTTTTGTAGTGCGAATTGAATAGCTTCATTAATATTATTAATAATTGGTTCTCCAGCATCGTTCAAAGAAGTATTACATAAAACAGGAATTTTTGTCCTAGCATAGAATGATTTCAATAACTCATATAAATTTTTATTACTTTCTGAACTAACACTTTGAATTCTCGCAGTTCCGTCATAATGAGTTACAGCAATTAAGTCATCTCTGTATTTTTGTTTAATACTCAAGTTCAATAACATATATGGTGAAAATCTATAATCTTCAAATATTTCTGAACCATGTTCATCCATTATTAATGGCGCTACTGGTCTCCACCACTGTCTTTTTTTAATAACATTAAGTTTATCTTTTATTGCTTGATATCTTGGATCGCCTAAAATTGATCTATCTCCCAAAGCACGAGGACCTATTTCTGCTCTTCCATCAATCCATATCATAATGTTATTTTCTAATTCAGCAGCAATTTTATCAATTGTAATCTCTTTAATTTCTTTTATATATTTTTTGTTTTCTGCGTTTATGGAATTAATACCACCATGATATTGTCCATAATATACTGTATTCAAGTTAACTTTTGCTTTTCCAGTAGAAAGTAATGGATAAAATGCCGCTAGGCCTACTCCTAAAGCAATACCTGTATCACTTGCACATGGAGGAATTTGATAGTTCTTAAATTTGTATTTTTTTAATATTGAACTGTTAGTTGGACAATTTAAAGCAAAACCTCCTGCTAAAGCAATTGTTGTTTCCTTAGGATCCAATTTAAATGTTGACAATATTTTATCAATATGTTTAAATACCATTTTTTCAGAAAGAACAGAAATTATTTTCATAACCATACTAATATAATTTTCTTGTTCTGTAAAATTCTCATTAAATTTTGAACATTTTATACCTATATCCTCTTTTTTTATAGATAAAACTTGATTGCATATATCTTCAACAATAAATTGTGCATTTCCTCTAGCTTCTTCATTATAGAAAGTTATACCATCATATTTTGAATAATCAAAATTATAAAATTCTGTGTCCATAGCTGTAGCCAATGCCATTAATGACCCTTCTCTTAAGCCAAATTTTTTATATGAATAACTCCAAAATCTTGCAGGTGATTCAACTTCAAAAAATTCAATTTTACCATTATTTATAACAGCACCTGAATAATATTGCAAATCATATGCATTATTTTCAAAGCAACTATCTGGTCCTGCATCCAGAGCCAAAGCAATAATTTTATCAGAAAAAGGGGTACTATTTGAATAAAGTATACTTGTTAATAAATGTGCAATATTATGAAAGCATACTCTTGAGTCAATATAATTCATATAATTATTATCTATTTCTATACCTTTAGTACCCCAGATCCCTTTAATATCATTTAGCGTTAACTGCTCTTCTTCTAATAATTTATTTATTAATTCTAATAAATAATCTTTGCTATACGCCGCAATTTGATGTTGCTTTATACCAGTAATTCTTTCTAACTCCCAATATTTTACTAATTTAATTTCATCGTCAAAATAACTCCATAATGCGATAGTATGATCATGCCTAACTTTTACCTTTAAAATATTTTGCAATTCTCCAAAAGATAAAAATGTTGATATATAATAACCTTCTTCCATATTTTCCTCCTTTATCTAAATACAAATGGTCTTGGTTTATGCGGAACTTCTTTTGCTTCAAAAGTATCTTTTATTTTATCAAAATCCTTAATGTGTTTCATTAATTCATCAACAAATTTATCAACATATTGTCTATTAAAATGTGCAGACATTGGATAAGCTTTTAAAACACCTATCTTTTTTCCATTGGATAAAACGTGATATCCTGATGAATAATCAATAGTGAACGAACACTTACCTTGTTTTTCCTTTTCAAGTAAATATGTATAAAATTTGTAATTATACTCGCCAAATTTTTTGGCATATTCCAAATCTCCATTACCTAAATCAAAGAAAGATGGAACATTGTTTTTTTCTTTTGCAACAAATAATGTTACAAATCCATTACTATCTAAGTCATTTATTACTTCAAATTTTCCAGTTTGTTCAAGTTTTTCTTTCAAATATTGTGAAGAATCCAAGAGATTTGCCATTATTTTTTGATATCCTTGAATACCTAACATTTTCAAATTAACATAAGCCGAAATAGGTCCACTTAATGGTCTCGACAATTCAAGAGTATATTGGAATGGTGAATAATTGCCAAATTCTAATTCATCATATGGAATATTAGGAGCATCACCTTGTTCATATAATTCAGTTTTATCTTTAGTAATATATAGACTTGCTAGATAAGAACAAAAACCAGTTTTATGGAAGTCTACTCCAAATGAATCAGCGTATTTTATATCTTTAATTTGCTCTGTTAAAAACTTAATCTTATTTAAAGCTTTTGTATGAATATTTAATGGATTTTCATTAAAATCATAATCTTTAAAGAATAACCATACCCAACCAATTACTGAATCAACATGAACTCTTGGAATATAATCAAGGTTATATTTTTTTACCATTTTATTTCTTAATTCAACAATTTTTTTTATAGGATCAATAGTCATTTGAATAGTAGTACATCCATTTACAATGATTGTAGCCACCTTTTTTCCTAAAGATAGAGCTTCATCAAATTCCTTCTCCAATTCATTTAAATCCACAACACCCATAGAATCTATTTTTATTCTTTTACAATTATTTTCACCTATACCTAACCATCCACAAACTTCAACATGGCAGATATGACCTTGAGTATTTGAAAAAACAATTATTTCATCTTTTATTCCTGTTTTTCTAAAATCCTTATTTACTCTTTGGATACCATGTTTAACTGCATGCATATTTGTTGATTTGCCTCCAAATGTAAATATACCGCCGGATTTTTTATAGTCAATATCAGCTAATTCACTTATCATTTTTATAGTTGCAAGTTCAGTAGTCATCAATAATCCGCACGATAAATCTTGTGCTGCATTTGGATTATATAATGAGAAATAACTACTTGCTGCTAAAGATTCAATTGTAGGAACAGGATTAACGTTTGTTAAAGTACCTGGATTATTCCATAAAACCATACCTTCTGTATATTTAGTTAATTGTTCATATACTTCATCAACACTTTGTGATTCAAATTTTAAATTTTCGTATTCCAAAAATTCTGCATATTTTTTATTTGTATTTTTAGGAATTCTTGAATAAGAATGGATTATGTTTTTGTCAACTTTCTTATGTAATAACTCAATATCATTCAAAAATTCAGCTATATCCATTGTTTCTGGATTTAAAAAATGTTTATTCATATTTAATTTTTCCTTTTCATAATTAATTTTTTCTAATGCATCTTCAATATTGCTTATTTCTCTTTTGTTTTTTATATACATTGTTTTAAAGCCTAAAAAACTTGCCGGCTTTATATCAACCATATAATTATCACCTATTACATAAATTTGTCGTGGTGACAATTTATATTTTTTTACGATTTTTTTGTATATTTCAAATTTATTTTTATGTTTATCAGTACAATAAATTTCGTCAAATAATTTTTCAACACCTAAATTTTTAAGTATTTCTTTAACATGATACTCACATGAATTAGAGCAAACGATCTTTTTACCATCTAACTTACACAATTCTTTTTTTAAATTATCATTTTTATCAAAATATTCATTGTAATTTATATCTTTATATACTTCTTTATAAAAATCCTTTTTATCAATCTTTAACTTTTCTAAAGCAATTAATAAATCAGGAATTTCTTTTTCTAAATTTTTATATTCGTTTTCTGTTAAATGTCCTTTTTGCTTTATATAGTTTTTAATTCTTTTGTCAATTATTTTCGAAATGCGATTACTTTCATCATATAATGTTCCATCTAAATCAAAGATAAATAATTGTTTCATCTATTTTTATTCAACCTCTTTAAAACCATTTTTTTTATCCCTTCATCATCAAATTGATAATGTTTAATCAAATCATCAACTTTACCAGACGTACCTTCATAATACCCATGTCCATATATAAATTTAGGTCTTGGTAATGTTTCACTACTCAATATTGTGCTTGATACATGTTGTGGAAGTATTTCTGGACTACCATTATATAATGTAATAATAGGAGCATCATTAACTAATAATTCATTTGCTTTTTGTTCAAACTTATTTGGGCATACCATGTTTATTACATTTGTTGGAATTCCATAATTTATTTCCAAATCTTTTGCAACTTTTACAGCATTTTCTCCCATAAAACCAGTAGAAATTAGCACAAGCCTAGGTTCTTTATCAGTTTGATGAATATAATAGGCAATAATATTATCTTTATCACTATCGTTTCGTTCAATATTTAAAGTCCCATGATGTATTCTAACATAATTCAAACCAGTATTTTTCTTTAAGATTGATGAATATATATTGTATAAATCCACATTATCAGCCGGTTCATAAAAATTCACATCTGGTATGGTCATTAAAGCACCTGGCTGTGATACAGTTTGATGTGTTTTTCCGTTATGTCCTTGAAATATTCCTGAATTTTCTCCAATAACTAATATATTACTTTCGCCCGTTGCTGCTGCATTAAGTTGATCCATAAACCTGTACGAAAAAGCATCTCCACTACATAATATAATTCTTGCATCACGATTTTCCACTGAAATGCCATGAGCCATTGCTATAGCATGTTGTTCTCTAATTCCTGTATTAATAAAATGCGTAAAATTTTTAAAGTCTGCTAAAGTCTCTGTATCCTTTCTTATCAAATCAGGTGTAATAAAATATATATTTGACTTATCATGACTTTGTATTACATTTTTTCTTAATTCTTCAAAAAACTGATCTTGTGCATCTTCAACATTTATACCAGTATGATCCGTATGTATGTCAAATACATCAGAATCAATATAGTTATTCTTAATAATTACATTAGACGGAGTAGAAATAAGTTTCTTTGCAAGTGAAGAAATGTTTTCACAACTTAATCCTTGCTGTTCTAACGCTGTTTTCATTTCTTTATAAGTCTCTATTATAAGTTCTTTTTCTTTTTTACTAGCACCTGATAATGTATGATATCCATTAAAATGTTCAATGGCATTTTTAATTCCATAAGCTTTTGTTGTATTTGCAATAATCATAATTGGTTTATTTTGTTTTTGTGTCTTACTATATGCATCTAAAACTTCTTGTATATTATTACCATCTTCTATAGATATAACATCCCAGCCATATCCTCTCCATATTTCTTCAATATTTGCTCCAGAATCATGATAACTTGTTGCTCCTGATAATTGTTTACCATTTTTATCCAATATACATATTAGATTATTTAAATTTAAATTAGCTGCATGACGAGCTGCTTCAGAAATATTTCCTTCTTGTTCTTCACCATCCCCTAGGAAAACAACTATTTTTGAATCAATACTTTTATCCTTATTTGCTATTGCAGAACCTACTCCATAAGAAAGAATCATTCCTAATGAACCACTTGGTGTAATATCTACTCCAGGAACAAAAAACATATCCTCGTGTCCTTGCAATCTAGACCCTAATTGTCTGTACCCTTTTAATTCATCTGGTTTAATGTATCCTAATAGTGAAAATATTGTATATCTCAAAGGGCCTTCATGACCTCTTATCAAAACTCTATCTCTATTTGGATTTTTCGAGTCTTCTGGATCAAAATTAAAAACTCCTCCAAAATACAAAGCTGTTAACAACTCTACTGAAGACATATTTCCTCCAAGATGCCCATTATTTGCATTTAGAATTGTTCCTAATGCTGTTGTTCTAACATAATTAGCGATCTTCTTTAATTCATCTAATCTTTCTTTTTCCGTCATGTATTTTTCTCTCCAATCTACTTCCTATTGAACTCTCTTATTCTTCTTTTCGCATACGTCGTAACTGCTTTGTCTTCCCAATCTTCTCTTGGTCCAAATGATAAATCGTCTGTTATTATTCTTACTCTATCTTTGTTTTTAAGTGGCTTATCAACATCCACATACTCATCATTTACAATAGCAGCCACCATGGTATTACCAATATCAGTATGTATTTTATAGGCAAAATCTATTGGTGTTGCTCCTACTGGTAACTCAACTATTTCTCCTTTAGTTGTGTATACATATATTTTGTTTGCAAATAATTCATTTTTCACTTGATATACAAATTCTTTATTGTCTCCAAAAACTTTATCCATTTCAACAAGTGATGTAAAAAACTGATATTTATCTTTTAGTTCTTGTTGCATAACTTCTCTTGCTTTCCCCTTTTCAATATCCCAATAAGTTGATAGTCCAAACGATGCTACTTTATCCATATCAAATGTTCTTATTTGTGTTTGTACTAATCTATCATCTGGTGCAAATACGGTTGTATGAAGTGATCTGTACATGTTTGTTTTTGGATTGCATATAAAGTCTTTAAACTTGCCATTTACCGGATTATACTTACTATGAACAAGTCTTAATGTTTGATAACAATTATTAACCGTATCAACCATTACTTTAAGAGCTAACAAATCATGTATGTCAGATATTTTTCCACCTTCATTTAACTTTTTATATATTCCATATATATTTTTTGTTCTTACTTTTATTTCATTTGGAATTGATTCATCATTAAGCATACTTTGTATCGTTTGTAACATTTCTTTTAAACATGATTCACTTTCTTCTTCAATTCTTATTTTCTTTTCACCAATCATCTTATACATATCAGGCTTTAAATACCTAAGTGATAAATCCTCTAATTCTTGTTTTATTCTATATGCTCCAATGTAATATGCCATAGGAACAAATATCTCAAGTGTTTCTAGAGCATTTTCTTTTTGTTTAAACTCACTTTTAAATTGTAAAGTCCTCATGTTATGAAGCCTATCAGCCAGTTTTATTAAAATAATTCTTACATCATTTGTTATACTTGTTATTATTTTTCTTGTATTAGCCAAATTCTGATCTTGTTTTGATGAAAAGTTCATCTTACTTATCTTTGTTACTCCGTCAACTAAGTTTGCAACATCACTATTAAAGTTTTCTGCAATTTCTTCTTTAGAAATATTAGTATCTTCTAAAGTGTCATGTAAAAGACCCGCACATACTGTGTCACCATCCGCTCTTAATTCAGCTAATATGTAAGCTACATTTAACGGATGAATTATATAAGGTTCGCCGCTTTGTCTTTGCTGGCCTTGATGAAGAGTATTTGCCATATTATAGGCCCTTCTTACTTCTTCAACCTCATCAGGATTATATGATTTAATAATACCTATTAAATCATTAATATCTAGACTTTCTTTACTCATAAAACACCTCCTTTTATAACAAAAAGGCAGTAACTCACAAGGTCATACGACCTTAAAAGTTACTGCCTTAAAGTTATTTGATTAAGAAGCAGAATAAGCATAAGAAAATTAAGCCAACAAATTTGCTAGCCAAAAATATTTTATCTTCTGAAAGCAGTCTATAATTTCTCATGCTACTCACCTCTTAAAATATTTTAATTATAAACTACTCTTTATTTTAGAACTTGTCAAGCTTTTTTTGACAAATTTTTCCATTTTTTTAGATTTGTCAAAAAAAACAAGATATTAAATCTTGTTAATTTCTATTTTTAGTAAGTATAAATCCAATCAATCCAACTATTACGATTATCATTCCAACAATTAAAATACCACCATTACTTTCTTTACCAGCTGTTGCTTCTTTAGCAATTGATGCCGTATATAAATAATCATAATACTTAACCGTTAATTTATCAAATAAATTTAAAGTTTTTGTAACACCTTGTTCCAATTTAATTCCTCCTTAAAAAAGAAAAGTTCTTACTTCTCTTTCTTCTCTAGTTTTTGTACTGCTTCTTTATCTTCTATCGTAAAATATATTAAAAATGTAACTAGCGCTTCAGTTGATGTTATTAATAATAATTGAGGATACATGGCTTGAATCACCATTACTAAAGCACCTCCTGCTATAAAAATAAATAATGGGGCATACCTAGTTCCTTTAATATTTTTAGAATTCATAAACATAAAAATCAAGCATAAAACAATACATAATTCTGAATAAAAATATACTAAATTAGCCGCAGGTCCTTGAGAGTATACCATACCTTTTTCACTAACATATTCTAGAGGTAAAGTATAAGCTAAAATAGAACAAATTACGGAGCAAGCCAATAAAAACCACTTGATTTTATTACTATTTTTACCTTTAAAAGAAATTAAATATGTATACATCGTAAATAAACTTATCCATACTATCAAATAAACTAAATACAATCTAGATATAATATAATTTGTTATAGGATTTTGTTCATAATTTTGAACTGTGAAAAAGCAAGCAACAGCAATAATTAACCCTAATAAATTAGTTATAATAAGACCACCATAAACGCTTTGTATTTTATTTTTTGACCTTTTTTTAGAAAAATAAACAAATGTAAGCAACAATATATAGAAAAAACTACATATCGAAAAATAAGAGTTACTCATATTATAAACCTCCATTACTAATTAAATAGTACCATTTTTTCTTCATTTTTTTTATTTTTTTTATTAAATTTTACATTTTTTTACAAAAGAAGAATCTTTGTTTTTTGAATTTTCTTCATCGTCAATAAAATCAAAGCTTATAATACTTCTATTATTTTTTGGAATATCATCTTGCATAGATTGTATATATGCACTTATCTGTTGCCTTTCTAACAAATTATCATTCTTTAACTTTATCGTTAAATCAATATCGGTTTTATTATTCTCATCTTTAATTTCACATTTTTCTACATTTGGATTTGAATTTATTTTTTGTTCAATTGTTAAAGCATTAAAATTTTTCTTTCCCATATTTGTTAGAGGAATTTTATCTCTAACAACAACATCATAAATTCCATATCTTTCATTTATATTTCTGTTAACGAAATCTATTAAATCATTTTTTATATCAATGTTTTTATTTTTATATTCGGGCTTTAAAACAACATGAGCCACTAAGACTTCTCCCGAATTATGAACTGGGTCTTTTATTGCCACAATCGCACATGATTCAATCATAGGATGAGACTCTATTACATTTTCTACTTCGGTAATTGGGACGTTACATCCATCAAACTTCTTAGCTATTCTACTCTGTCTAGAAATTGGTTTTAAATTTCCATTTTCATCTATAGTACATATGTCTCCAGAACAATACCAAGTAATACCTTTTTCATCTTTTGCTAAAACCTTGTTAGTTTCCTCCGGATTATTTAAATAACCTTTCATAATAGTTGGGCCACTTACATATAACAATCCTGGTTCATTATAAGGTAATTCTTTTTTGGTTTCTGGATCAACAACCTTTATGATATTATCTGCATAAGGAATTCCAGCTTTATTTGGATCACTATCTCCTAATGCAGTGCAAGTTATGGCAGAAGCTCCTTCGCTAAAACCATAACCCACTTCTATTCCACTTTTCTTTCCTCTTTCTTTAAAGAAAGCATTTAATTCTTTTGAATTATCAACAGAAGGACTTTCTCCACCCACTATAGCATAAATCCAATAAGATAAATCGTATTTTTTACCAGTTTGTTTTTCTAATTCAATTATATAATTTTTTAATTGTATTAAAAATTCTGGAGTGGTAAATGTAATATTAGGTCTATATTTTAAGAAATATTTAATAAATTGTTCTGGAGAATAAATTATCTGCATAGGAAGTGATATACCTTTACATAAAGGCAAATGCATATTATTGCATGAACCAAAAGGAGCATACATATTAATGGTTTGCAAACAAGTCATATCTGATGATAAATTTAATTTTTTTGCTTTATCATGTTCAATTACCATTGCATTATAATTATCATTAGTTAATTCAATTGGTTTTGGTTTGCCAGTAGTTCCACCAGATCTAACTATTACAGCAGTCTTGTTTTTTTCATATGGTTCATAAGTTTTGCCCGTATATTTTTTACCTTTTTTTATAAAAGTTTTCCAATCAATAAATTCCGTTAAGTCTTTTGTATTTTTTATATAATTTCCTTTATTTTCTTTAGATAACTTCCTAACATTTTTATTACTTGCATTTTTTAAAATTTCACCTATTGACATAGAGTTTGTAAGTGAAACTGATATTACTAAATCTATATCAATTTCATCTTTTTGTCTAACCGCTTTAGCCATCTCCTCACATTTTGCATCCAAAATAATAGCCTTATGAGAATCAGATTCCTTCATATATTTTATTATCTCATTTTTATTAGCCGTAGGAAGTACCATATTAACAATTGCCCCAATTTTATTTAAAGCATAGAAACTATAAATAAATTCTGGCGTATTTACAGGGCACATTGTAACAACCTCATTATTTTTTATTCCTATAGATTTAAAAGCCTTAGCAGCTTCTTCAATTTTCATAAACATTTCATCAAAGGTAATTTTTTTACCTTCATAGACTAAAGCTGCTTTAGCCTTATGCTTATAATTTCTTGAATATAAAAAATCATATAAAGTCATTTGTGGGATTTTTTTATCAATATCTTCTTTATCATAATTTACTAACCATGGTTTATCAATAGAAGCATAACCAGTTAAATTTTCTATAGCTTTATTCAGTTCCATAAAACCCTCCATATTTTCTTAACTCTTTTTCTTTAAAGAAAAAGAGTTTTGTTTGCAAACAAAACTCTAACTAGAATTGCCTGCACTAGTATGTTTCTGTACAAGCAAACATTAACAAAAATTACGAGAATATATTATCATAATTTTTTTATTTGTCAAGTTTTGCTAGCTAATGTTATTTTTTTATTATTTTAAAGTTATTAATTAATTATATTTTCAATATCTTCTTCTTTGTATATATTAATTCCTAACTTTAAAGCCTTATCATATTTACTACCCGGTTTATCTCCTACGATAACACCAGTAGTTTTTTTAGTAACACTACTAGTCACTTTAGCCCCTTTATCCTCTAATATCTTTGTCAATTCTTCTCTTTTATATTTTTGTAAAGTACCAGTTAAAACGAAAGTCATTCCTTCTAGCTTATCGTCGAAACCAGTATCCACATACTCGAAATTTAAACCTATATTCTTTAATTCATTTATTAAAGATAAGTTTTCTTCATTACTTAAGTACTCTTTTACACTTTTTGCAATGATAGCACCAATATCATTAATGTTGGTAAGTTCTTCCTCTGATGCCTTAATTAAATTATCAATGTTTTTGTATCTTTTCGCTAAAACCTTGGCCGTTTTTTTACCAACGTGTCTAATACCTAATGCAAAAAGTACTTTTTCTAAAGAGTTAGACTTAGAACGCTCGATACTTGAAAGTAGGTTATTAATACTTTTTTCTCCAAATCCTTCTAATTCCATTAAATCTTCTTTATGATTTTTTAAAAGATAAATATCAGATATATCTTTAATGAATCCCATGTTATAAAAATCTTCTATTATTCTTTCGCCTAACCCATCTATGTTCATGGTATCACGAGATGCAAAATGAATCAAGCCCTCAATTTTTCTAGCGGGACAGGAGTTATTTTTACAAAAATAATTGGCGTCTTCTTTTACAAGTTTTGATCCGCACATAGGGCATTTTTCAATCATTTTAAAAGGCGTTTCTTTACCCGTTCTTCTTTCTTTTTTTACTTCTACAACCTCAGGTATTACGTCCCCTGCTTTTCTAATTGAAATTACATCTCCTACCCGAACGTCTTTATCTAAACAATAATCTTCGTTATGCAAAGTTGCTTTTGACACCACGGAACCCGCAACATGAACCGGGTCAAATATTGCATTTGGTGTTATCTTACCAGTTCTTCCCACCGTAAACTTTATTTCTTTTAACGTTGTTAAAACTTCCTCGGCTGGAAATTTATAAGCTATTCCCCATCTGGGTACCCTTTGTGTAAAACCTAACTTTTCTTCATCTTTTAAATTGTTAACCTTTAATACAACACCATCAATCTCAAATGGTAAACCCTCTCTTTTTTTTGCCAAGTCATTTATGTAACTTATTATTTCGTTTGTGTTTTTAGCAAGTCCATTTAATTTATGATTAGTTACAAAACCAAGCTCTCTTAAAAAATCAATTGATTCTGATTGAGTCCTTATTCCGTACCTTTCTGGGTTTGGTAAAAAGTAAGCCATAAAATCTAGTCCTCTTTTTGCTGCTACGGAGCTATCTAATTGCCTTACGCTTCCCGCCGCGGCATTACGAGGATTAGCAAATAAATTTTCACCACTTTTTTTCCTTTCCTCGTTACATTTTTCAAATGACTTTTTACTCATGTATATTTCACCACGAACTTCTATATCAATTGGTTTGTTTAACCTTAGCGGTACTGACTTTATAGTCTTAACGTTATGCGTAATATTTTCACCAACCACACCATCACCACGGGTTGCCGCACGAACTAATATACCATTTTTATATAAAAGTGAACCAGATAATCCATCCATCTTAGGTTCCAATGTATAGCTTGCATCAGGACAAGTTTTTCTTATTCTTTCATCAAAGGAAATAATTTCATCATCATTAAATATATCATCAAAGGAAAGCATTGGTCTTTCATGAGTTACTTTTTCAAATTTATCTAATACTTGTCCACCAACTCTTAACGTTGGGGAATCCTCCCTTTTTAAATCTGGATACTTTTTTTCAAGTTTTAATAGTTCGTTATAATAATCATCATACTCTTGATCGGTAATGCTTGGGTTATCATTAACGTAGTATTCATAACTTGCTTTGTTTATCTTTTCTATTAATTCGTCTATTCTATTTTTTATATCGTCCATTTTATTCACCTAATAATATTATAACATGTTATTTCAAATTAAACTATTAATTAACTGTAAAAGATTAACAATAAATTTTAGTATCATAAGTTTTACACTATTTTTGTGTTTATTAAAAAAATACTGATATTTTTATTAAATCTTGTTATAATCATAATAGCGGAGGTTAATATGAAACTAGATGAGTCAATATTAAGAAAATGGGACGTAAGGGGCATTTACCCAGACCAAATAAATGAAGAAGTTGCAGACGTTATAGGAGCAGCTTTCGCTTGCTTTTTAAAAGAAAAAAAACAGGATACTTGCATAGTAGGAAGAGATAACCGAATCGGTGGAGAAAAACTAGCGAAAAACTTAATAAAGGCGCTTATAGAAAATGGTGTTAATGTTATATATCTAGATATTGTAACAACTCCCATGCTTAATTTTGCGTGCCATAAATTAAATAATCCGTACGGAATCATGATAACAGCAAGCCATAATCCCAAAAACGAAAATGGGTTTAAACTTTTTGGGGAAGAATGCCTACACTTAAATAGTAATGATTTGAATTACTTTTACAACTTAGTAAAAGAACAAAAGAAATTATCTAACGAAAATAAGGGCACAATAAAAAAATATCAGATTAAAGAACCATATATAGAGTATTTAATAAATAACATAAACCTAGAGAAAAAAAGATTAAAAGTAGTAGTTGATTGTGGTAACGGCACGGCATCAACAATTATTAGAGACGTTTATAAAAACTTTAATTGTAACGTTATATACCTATACTCGGAAAGTGACCCAACGTTTCCAAACCATCATCCAGATCCAAACGTTCGAGAAAATCTTATGGATTTATGCAAAATGGTAATAGAAACAAAATCAGACTTGGGAATTGCATACGATGGAGATTGTGATAGGGTTGGTATTGTTGATGATAAAGGCAATATAATCGAAACGGATAAATTAATGAGCATATATGCTAAAAACATAATAAACGATAACGAGAATAAAAACGTTATCATCGACGTAAAATGTTCGATGGCACTAGAAAATGCAATTAAAAGTTATGGCGGTAACCCAATAATGGTATGCAATGGAAGTGCTTTCATAGAAAGTTACGTACATAATTACCCGGCTATTTTTGGTGGTGAATATTCAGGACATGTATTCTTTAATGATGGACACTATGGATATGATGATGGTATTTATGCCGGATTACGACTACAAGAAATTTTATGTAACGAGAATAAAAACTTAAGTTCTCTTACGAGCGATTACCAAACGTTATTTAATACTCCTGAAATAAAAATACCTTGTGATGACAATGTAAAATTCGAAGTAATAGAAAAAATTAAAGATTATTGTAATGAAAAAAAATATGAATACTTAGACATCGATGGTGTAAGAGTGAAATTTAATGATGGTTGGGCACTAGTAAGAGCTAGCAACACCGGACCTAACTTAACCGCTAGGTTTGAAGCAAAAACAGAAAAAAGGTTGGAAGAAATAAAAAAGGAATTTATTAATTTAACTGATAAAATACTATATATGAAAAAAGAGCCTAGCTATTAAGCTAGGCTTTACCATATGGTAATGTAGATAGACTTATAAGTTCATCAAATACATTTTCTCTATGCTATCCGCATTACAATAGTATCTTACTCAAAAATAAATATTTTATTCATCGAAGTATGTTTTTTATAAACTTATTAAATGCTGTTTTTATTTTACTTAATTCCAATGTTGATAAAACTACTTTTTGGTTTGTTTTTAAGTCCTTATATTGAGATTCAATTCTATTTTTAGAAATGGTGCGAAACTGTTCCATTAAAATTATTGAATCTGTTTCTTTTATATAGTATAGATGAGGATACTTCAAATCATTATAATTTCTAGTTTTATATCCTTCAAGAGTTTTAAAGTGTTTTTCTTTTGGACTAGTTAATGGTAAACAAAAAATCATGTTCTCTGTAGAATTAATAGGAAATAATATCCCTAAGTGTTTCGACTTTAATTCAGGATGAAATGTTCTTCCATAATTTATATGATAAACACTTCCCTCTTCATAATTTTTATATTTTTTTCTTGTAGACTTTTTTACCATAAAATTTTCCCCCAAAAAAATAATAGAAAAGGAGAAGTAAAACTTCTCCCCTGAATAGACTTATACATTCATCACTTACGTTTCATGCTGCTATTCGCTCAATGTACAATACCTGATTGACTAACAGATTCATCGTTACCTTCACCATGCAACCAACATTGTACCTATAATTTACCATTTTTTTACTTAAAAGTCAATTTACATAGACTTTTTAAAAAATGTGTTTATTATTATACACATATTTAAATAAATGTCAATAAAGGTGCTAAATAAAATTATCTTATCTCTTTTTAGTAACTTTTTATTTTTTTATTATTGATTCTAACGCCAGTTTAATCATATCGTTTAAAGCTGTTTGCCTATCCTCATTTGATACCACTTCATCAATGTAAGGTGAATCAGTAACAGACAATAAAACAGTAGCATCAGCATTAAACTCTTTTGCAGTTAAACAAACGGCAAACCCTTCCATTTCTTCTGCTATTATATTAACATCTTTTGGCACCCGCTTATAAATATCTTTTGAATCACCATATGGACCAAATACTGAAGTAGTATTAGTGGTTCCAATGGTAATAGGTATATTTAAATCGTCTGCGGTTTTCTTTATGGTACTATTTAACTTATCAGATGATTTAACTAATAATAAATCTTCGTTCAAAAATTGAGTATCATAATCCGTTTCACTATAAATTTGATCAGCCAAAACAACATCCAACAACTTAAGATCTTTTGATACGGCTCCGCACGTTCCTATTCTTATTATTTTTTTCACCCCAAAATAATAAAGTAGTTCGAATACGTATATTCCCGCTGAGGCCACTCCCATACCTGATGGTACAACGCTTATTTTTTTACCTTTATAAGTCCCCGTATAAGCGTTCATGTTACGCACGGTATTAACTAACTTTACGTTACTTAAGAAATTATCAGCAATGTATTTAGCACGTAAAGGATCCCCTGGTAATAATACAAGTGGAGCTATGTCTTTCTTTTTCGCATCAATATGTATCGGCTTTTTTTGTGGTTTCATTTATTTACCTCCTTGTTTTTAGTATAGCATTTATAATAGTAAATATAAACTTAAATCAGGTCATTTTACATTCGTTTCACTTGCCTTAATTAATCTCTTTATATTATTATTTTCATACTCATAACTTAAATTGTTATTTTTAGAAATAGCGGATCTTTTGGTTTCTTTTTCATACAAACTTCTTGTTACTTTAGCAACCTCTCCACCTCTTTTTGCTACTTTTATATTTTCTTTAAGACCTTTTGGCTTTTCTTCTTGAGCAATATCTCTAGTTGTTATCTCCCCAATATTTGTAAGAGCAATTTCTATATCACTCATGTTATCCCTTAGTGATTCTTTTCTTATTCCTTTAAACTTTTTGTATTCTGATGCTTTCATACCAGACCAAGCCTTATATATTTCATTTGTTAATATACCATATTCATAATCTTTTTCTATTCCATTATCTTTCCATACTTTAGTTAACTTGTTTCTATCTAAAATAGCTTTTAGTCTTCGTTCTATCCAATCAAGAGAGTATCCATGATTAACGTAGTACTCTATTCCTCTATGAATTGCTTTTTCAGGATCAAATACCTCATCTATTCTTTCTTTTCCTAAAGATGCTAACCACATCTTAAAGGGTTCTGCTTTAGGGCTTGGTACCGACTCTATAAGTCTAAAGATTCCTTCTGTATCTAACATATCTGTACTACGCATTTTTCCATCTTTTGCTTTCAGTTTGAAAGTGTCACAATTTGTGACGGTTTGATTCCCTTCTTTAATCATTCTTGATTTCAATGTTCTCCAATAATGTGATGGATCATTACTTTCAGTTAAAACTTTAATTACATCAACCACACTAAAATAATAATCTTCTTTGCTATTGTCCCACACACTTCTTATTTCGTTTCCTTCAAATAAATTTGTTATTGTTTTTAGTTTATTTTCTACCATTATATCCTCCTTTGGTTAAAAAAAACTAAGTAGTTTTGCTTACTACTTAGTTTCTTTTTTGTTATCTTTTTTTAATATTCCGTGGCTTTCACGAACTTTGTTTTCTATTTCTAAGGCAATCTTCGGATTATCCCTTAAGAACTGTTTTGCATTTTCTTTACCTTGCCCTATTTTTTCTCCATTGTATGAATACCATGCACCACTCTTATCAACGATTCCAATTTCCGATGCTAAATCAAGAATTTCGGCCTCCCTTGAAACCCCTTGACCATACATTATTTCAACCGCTGCCGTTTTAAATGGTGGCGCAACTTTGTTTTTAACAACCTTAACGTTTGTTTTGTTTCCAATAACGTTATCACCATTTTTTATTTGTTCTCCACGCCTTACGTCCAGCCTTATTGTAGAGTAGAACTTAAGTGCTCTACCACCAGTAGTGGTTTCAGGATTACCAAATAAAACACCAACCTTTTCCCTTAATTGGTTAATAAATATTGCAATTGTGTTGGTTTTATTAATCGTACCAGATAATTTTCTTAAGGCCTGGCTCATTAATCTAGCCTGAAGGCCAACGTGAGAATCACCCATCTCTCCTTCTATTTCTGCTTGCGGAACCAATGCCGCAACCGAATCAATCACCACGATGTTAATCGCTTCACTTTTAACTAATGCATCACAAATTTCTAGTGCTTGTTCCCCAGTGTCTGGTTGTGACAATAACAAATCATTAATGTTAACTCCTAAGTTTTTTGCATAAATAGGATCAAGTGCGTGCTCCGCATCAATGAACGCTGCTTTACCTCCTGCCTTTTGTACCTCTGCAATCGCATGAAGGGCAAAGGTGGTTTTACCAGATGATTCTGGCCCATATATCTCTATTATTCTTCCTTTTGGGTATCCACCAACACCAAGCGCTATGTCCAAGGTAAGTGAACCACTTGATACCACGTCCACCTCGTTATGGCTATCCTCTCCTAGTTTCATTATTGATCCCTTACCAAACTGCTTTTCTATGTCTGCAAGAACTTGTTCTAAAGTCTTGTCGTTTTCAGCTTTTTTTACCATAAATATCCTCCCAATAATTAATTACAGTAACATTATAATCCATAAAAAAAGAAAAATCAAGTGTTTTTTCGAACAATTGTTTGAACATTTACAACCTGATTTTTCTACAATATTTAAATTTTTGTTATAGCAAAAAAACTATTTTTGCTTGTTTGGCTCTTCAATTTCTAATTTTTCTTCTCTTGAAAAAATTATGTCTTTATTCATTACGTAATATTGAATACCTGAGATTAAAGAGAAAACAGTTGCTAAAACAAGTAAGAAGTTAGCTATATCTAAGTTAAATAACTCAAATGGTAAATTATAGCATAACGTTAGTATTATACCTAACATTAAAAAGGTTGTTTTTACCTTTCCGCTTTTAATTGCTGCTACTACTTTACCTTTACTTCCAGCAATCATTTTTATCGTATCAACCACGGTATCTCTGAATACTATTATAACCGTTATTACCGGTGATACCATTCCTTGCGCCGTCAAGATAATTAAAGTAGAATTTACAAGCATCTTATCAGCAATTGCGTCAGTCATTTTTCCAAAGTCAGTTACCATGTTACGGCTTCTTGCGATGTGTCCATCAAGTGCGTCAGTAATTGATGCAATCGCAAATATTCCAGCCGCAATAAAATATTTTATATCCACGGATATCGTTCCTATTAATACCTTAGGAAACTCTATGTTTACCATGTAAAAAGGAAATAATAAAAGTACTATTAATAATACCGTTAAAAATATTCTTACCATTGTTATTTTGTTAGCTAAATTCATTTTTCCACCTCTTAATTCTCTAAGTAACTTATAACGTTTTCTTCTTCTGTTTGCGGATTTATATACTCCGTTACCACGATGTAACTTATTAAAAATATTAATAATATAATGATTAACGTAACGATAATAGGAATTAACTTTGACTTTGGCTTATCAATCGCCGTATACGGAGAAACAATCTTTTTTTCTCCTGCCTTTTCCTTTTCTTTTTCCTTTGATGCTTTTTCTATTTCCGCAATTGGTATCTTTGAGGTTTCTTCAAAAAAATACTCATTAAAATCATCCATGATTCGTTCTTCATCAAGTCCAAGATACTTTGCGTATCCCCTTATGAAAGATTTTAAATAAAATACGTCTTTAAAAACCTTTAAGTTACCCTCTTCAATGTTCTGTATTTGTGAAGCCCTTAAGTTAAGATCCTCGGCTGCTTCCTCAATACTTACTCCGTGTTCTTCCCGGGCAGCCTTTAACTCTTCACCTATTTCCTTCAACTTGATTCACTCCTTTATTAAAAATAATAGTTTTAATAAGCCACGTTCTGTACCAGCATAACTGGTCGTAAACATTTATCTATGCTAAAATTAGCATCCCTTACTCCGTTCGTTTCCTTCGTAAGGGTTCCCCTACCAAATTTGGGTTTCTCACTCATGGGGTTTACCCTCGTTCCACCTTCTTGGTTTCCCAAGAAAATCGTCACTATGGCACTTTATGCCTAACATAACCATATCACAAGGACTATAGGTTACTTCGGCGCCGTTAGGATTAATCCTACCAAAGGTTATTTATTCCCTTTGCATGAACACTACGGCCATCACAGAACCGTGTGAGCGTGGACTTTCCTCTACTTAAAACAAGCAGCGTTTACGTAAAAACCATTATTCATCTTTATCATATATATATTTTTCCAGCTGTGATAAACGTCTTAATATATCTACGTTCGTAATTTCTTTTTCGCTTTTCTTAACTATATCAATGTTTGCTTTTAAATTTCTAAGTTCGTGTTTTAAATCTAAGTTTTCTCTAGCAAGTTCTTTGTTTTCAGCCCTAAGTTCTTTTATTATGTTAATAAACTCAACATAATCTTTTATTATCTGATCAAGGTATTTATCAACTTCTTGAAGTCGGTATCCCCTTGTATCAATCTTAAAGTCTTTATCATAGATATCTTGCGGCGACAAAGCTATTCTTCCGTTAAACATTATTTACCACCTCTGTAATTAACATTATCGCAAGTTTTTTTACGTTTGTCAATTTACATCTGGTTTATCATTATTTACTTTTTCTTATTTTGTTAGAGCATTTTATTAAATCATACGAAGAGACCGAAAAACTAAAGGTAACAAAGCCAACAAAAAAACTTTCAAAACTAACGCCAAAAAACACGAAATTAATGACTATGCTCGCTAAAAGAAGGATCCAAACAATATACTTACTTGGCACCTTAAAAGTCATTTTAATCGTGTTTCCTAAAATGTTCAATACCACCCAGACACATACGATATGTGGCAATAAATTATACAACTGTTTTATTTCTTCCAAGTTATATCACCTAATTAATTGTATGTGTAATAATTAGGTTTTCTTCCACCTTTGTAACCTCATCAATTAAATCATCGATTAAAACCAGCATCAAACTTAAATCCCTCATGTTCACCCTCCAAGGCGATAATATCATATTTATAATTTTATTTTTTATTTTCGACAATTCTTCTCATTATTTTATATAAAAAAAACATTATTTGTAGTATAATTATTTATGGTGATTAAATGATAAATAAAAATGTCTTATCCCGGTTTAATCAAAAAAACAAAACCAGTTTTGCAAACCGTGGAATGGGACTTGAAAACGACATAAATTTAGCCAATGAATATTATAAAATTAATGATATAGCCTACATATATAAAAAACCTACACCAATAAAACTTGTTAACGTTGATTATAAATTAGGAAAAATAAAAGAAGCTTATTTCCAAACACCGTCAACAACTGATTATAATGGTATTTATAATGGGAAATACGTTGATTTTGAAGCGAAGGAAACTAATAGTAAAACGTCATTCTCGCTTTCTAACATTCATAAGCACCAAATTGATCATTTAGTCAACGTTTTAAACAAAGGGGCCATATCATTTATTATCGTCAGGTTTAACAAGCTTAATGAAACATATTTCTTAAGTACTGATGATCTCGAACGTTTTATTAAAAATAATAAAAGAAAATCAATTCCCATCGATTTTTTTAGAAGTTATGGTACAATGATTAAAATAAAGTATAGTCCTAGAATAGACTATATAGAAGTAATAGATAAATTATACTTTGGAGGTAATAAATCATGATGAAGAAAAGAAGCAATAGGGCAAACAGGATTGCTAATAACATAAAGAAAAAGACAAACGAAGTAAAAAGAAAGGTTACGTCTAATAAAAGTTCTAAGTCAAAGACAACATCTAGTAAGATGAGTAAAAGAAAAAGAGTAGTTCTTAACGTCTTATTAGTATGCGTTATTGCTTTTGTTGCGCTCGTATCGGTGTTCTTTACCTACGTTATAATAAAAGCACCAAAGTTCGATCCTGACAACTTAAAATTCACCCAAATGTCAGAAATCTATGATGCTGATGGTAACCTAATTACCAAAATGGGAAATGAAAACAGAACCGAAATAACTTATGATGATTTGCCAGAGGTTTTGATTGACGCGATAATCGCAACCGAAGATGCTCGTTTCTTCCAACATAATGGATTTGATTTGGCCAGGTTTGTAAAAGCCGGTATTGGTCAAGTTTTAGGCCAAGATTCAGGTGGGGCATCTACCCTTACGATGCAAATCGTTAAGAACAATTATACTTCTACCGTATCTTCTGGTTTTGAAGGAATAGTAAGAAAGTTTACTGATATATACCTTTCAATATTTAAGGTTGAAAGAAAGTATACAAAAAAAGAAATAATAGAGTTTTATGTTAACGATTCATATTTAGGAAATGGGGCTTATGGTGTTGAGCAAGCTTCACTAAATTATTTTGGAAAATCAGTTAGTGAACTTAATTTAGCAGAAGCATCATTCATCGCTGGTTTATTCCAATCACCTACTTATTATAACCCTTATAACTATCCTGAAAGAGCCGAAGAAAGAAGGCAAACCGTTTTATACCTAATGGAAAGGCACGGATACATAACTAGTGAAGAAAGAAAGATAGCACAAGCAAATCCAATTACTTCATATATTAAAACAACACAAACAAATAATACGTATTCAGAATACCAAGGATACATTGATACCGTGGTTGAAGAACTTGAAGAAGAATATGATTTAAACCCATACACTACCCCACTTAAGATATACACCGCCATGAACAGGAGCAAGCAAGACTTCGTTAATAAAGTAATGAATGGCGAGGCATGGAACTGGGAAAACGACCTGGTACAAGCTGGTATAGTTATGACTGAATCAGAAACCGGAGAAGTCATTGCGGTAGGTGCTGGAAGAAACAAAAACACGGAACGATCATATAACTACGCAACTATGACAAATAGGCAAATAGGATCAACCGCTAAGCCAATATTCGATTATGGTCCAGCCGTTGAATACTTGGGTTGGGGAACTGTAAATTACATAAAAGATGAACCATGGACGTATACCGGTGGGCAAAAAATGAATAACTCAGACGGAGGATATAAAGGAATTCTTCCTATGTATCAAGCGCTTGGTTTATCTAGAAACGTAACTGCTTTAAAAACTTTCCAACAAGTATCAAACGAAGCAGGAAACGAAAAAATAAAAGAATTTGCAGAAAATCTTGGAATAACACCAGAAGTTGATAAAAATGGTAAAATTCATGAAGCCCATAGTATTGGATCATTTACTGGTTCAGAAAAAGATGATGAATCAAAAAACAGTCCAATGACCATGGCCGGTGCATACCAAGCATTTTCAAACGGAGGTTACTACATAAAACCTCATACCATAAAAAAATTCGTTTATAAAGAAACCGACGAAGTAGTTGAAACAAAAGCAAATAAAACGCGGGTAATGAATGACTCAACGGCGTACATAATAAACTACGCATTAAGTTGGTCAGTAACCGATGGACTTGCTAAAAGTGCTGCTAACATAGGAGGTGTTCAAGTAGCTGCCAAAACTGGTACTAGTAACTTTGACGAAGCAACCAGGAAAAAATATGGATTATCAAGCAGAGCGGTTAACGACCTATGGGTATGTGGATACACTCCTAAGTATACCCTTACGATGTGGTACGGATATGACCAAATATACAAAGAACATTACAGTACAACATCAACATGGACAACACGTGGTAGGTTCTATAAAAACTTAGCTGAAAATTTATTTGATAAAGATGGAAGTACGTTTGAAGTACCTTCTAGCATAGAAGAAGTTTACGTGGTTAAAAACTCTGTTCCACTTAAAAGAGCGGTATCAGGCGGAGTAGCAGGCTACTTTAGAAAGGGAACTGCTCCTGAAGAAACAGGTTCAGAAACACCAGAAACATTACCAAGTGTTACTGGAGTAACAAGTAGTGTATCAGGTAACACGGTAAGATTAAGTTGGAATGGTATAAGCGCAGAAGAACTCGTCAACCTTGAGTTTGATGAGAGTTATGGAACAATTGGTTATGATATATACATAAAAGATGGCTCCGGAGGAAACGAGACATACGTAGGAACCACAACGTCTACTTCGTATACGCACACAACTAATTATTCAAACCCAGTGTACGTAATATATACAGCTTACTCGAATTACAAAACCAACCGAAGTAAGGGCGTCGAACACAGTGTATCCGTATCGGCTGACTTTGACGTTAGAGCAAGTAACGAAACAATAAACCAGGGCGATAATTGGAGTGATAACAAACCAATTATAGTATTATATAACTCAGTAGACGTAACGGATCAAGCTACCATAACGTTAACCTCTGTATCAGGCCCAGTATCCGGGAAGGTGGATACTAGTGTTCCTGGAAGTTATAAATTAACGTATAAGGTAACTTACTCGGGAAGTAGTAAAACAGTAACTAGAACAGTTACCGTAAGAGCTAATAGTACAACAACTACTACTACACCACCAACAGATCAAACACAATAAAAGATAACTTTTTAAAAGTTATCTTTTTTATTCTTCATTTAACCAATCATACTCATAAGTTTCACTAGCTTTTTCCTCTTCCTCTTTTTTCTCTGTTTGAGTAACTTCGGAAGGTTTTTTTATTCCTTTTTTATTCCACTCATAAATAATTTTATCCACGTACCTCAAATTATTAACACCATTAAATACCGCTTCCTTTAACGCTGATAAAATAAGTTCATTACTTATCCCCTGCTCTAACCAACTATTTATTATTTCGTATTCCATAGGAGATAAAGTCCTTCCAAATTCTTTTTCAAAATTATCATACAAATCCTTTTCCACGTTTTCCTTGGATTCATTATTTAGTATTTTTGAAAATATAATTTCATAAAATAAACTTATATCAACCTTTTCTTCAAGTACTCCAGAATCATTCTTTTCCATTAAGATCAAAAAAATGTTTTTATCTTTTAACACCGACATTGAGTCGAGTAACTCTTTTTCGGTAAAATTAAGATCACTAATTATTTTTTTGTAGTCAAATATCGTTTTATTAGGTTTGTTTAAAAAATAAATAAGAAGGATAAGTGCATTCATATCTAATCCCAAGTCTTTAGCATAGGTTAAAACGTACTTAGGAACGGTATAATGATTTTCATTGTTTAGTTGTTCTAAAAGCTCTTTTTTTAACATGAATATCACTCCTTATTACGAATTATAACACATTGTAATAATTATTTAAACAAACTTATTTACTTGTTAACATAATTTTTTAAAACATATTTTCTTAGCTTACCTATTTCGTTTTTAAGTTCACGATTTATTATTTTCTCTTCTATGTCCTTTAAAATGGTACTCACTATGCTTTTATCATTAGGTTTAAGTAAATCTATTATGTCCCTACCACTTATCACTATGTCGGACATTTTTTTAATTGGTAAGTCATCATACCTATCATAAATATTATCACTATTATTTAGTATCTGTGAAGCAATATAACATACGTACGTACCTTCTTTATACAGCTCCATATCACTTATATATCCATCGTTTAAAACTCTTAAAATAGCGTTTAAATAGTCTTTCTCATTAGTTGTAAATTGATACTTATCACCTGGATTAACCTGCGCCCACATACCGATTGGATCACTTGTTTTATTTATTTTTCCAGATAAATCAATTTCAAGGTATTCATCCAGGCCAAACTCTTTTAAAAGCGCTATTCCCTTTAAAGCGTTTTCGGATGAAAAAATCTTATTTAACTCTTCCTTTTTTCTGTAAAACGATAACATTTCTAACGAACTACGATTATTTATAATAGCATCCTTTAATTCAACGTCTAACTCAAAGTCTAATTCGGTTGCAAACCTGATGGCTCTTAGAATTCTAAGAGCATCTTCACCTATTTTTTTGCTTGCACTACCAATGGTTTTTATAACCTTATTTTCAATATCTTTTTTTGCATCTAATAAATCAACTACGTTCCCTTCTTTATCCATACAAAGCGTGTTTATGGTAAAGTCACGCCTTCTTAAATCAATTATTAAACTGTCCGTATAAACTATTTTAGAAGGCTTTCTTTTGTCTTTATATTCAAGATCCATACGATAAGTAGTTATTTCGAAATTAGTTTTCTTATAAGTAAGGTGAACCGATCCATAATTCTCAAATGGAAGTTTTACACCATCAAAAATTTCTTTGATTTGTCTTGGAGTTGCGTTGGTAGCTATATCAACGTCAAAACTTTTTTTATCTATTAGCATATCTCTTACGAAACCACCAACAACGTAAGCTTCATATCCGTTCTCATAAAATATATTTAAAAGTTCAATTGCTTTTTCCTTCAACGATATCACCTATATACATTATATCATTTTACAAAAGAAAAAAACCATTTTCATGGTTTTTCATTATTTGTTTACAGCTTCTTTTAACTTAGAACCAGCCTTGAATGTAACTGCAGTTCTAGCAGCAATCTTAACAGTTTCTCCAGTTCTTGGGTTACGACCTTCTCTAGCTGATCTTTCTGAAGTTGCAAAAGTTCCGAAACCAACTAATGAAACTTTGTCTCCAGCCTTTAAAGCATCTGTAACAGCACTAGTAAATGCATCTAGTGCACGAGCAGCATCAGCCTTAGTTAATCCAGCCTTTTCAGCCATTTTTTCTACTAATTCTTGTTTTGACATAATTTTTACCTCCGTCTATTTATGTTCATCTATAAGCTATCTTGCTTACAATATAAGTGTACTATTTTTAACGGAATAATTCAAGTATTTTAGGTATAAAAATATCATTTTTTGCTTATTTTTTAAGGGTTTGAACGTTATTTATGGTTAATTCAACCACCAATCGTTTATTTTTGTTTGATTTTTCACACGTAATAAGTAACATTACCCCTTTTTTATCATTATTTAAAATGCCAAGTTCAGTGTCAAATACGCTGTATATTTTACTTACCTCGTAAGAAATTTTATGTCTATCCTTATATAAATAAACATCATCTCCAGTTCCTAGTTCATCTAATCGGTTAAAATAAGTACCATACCCAACTCCAGAGTGACCAAACACGATTAACTTTTCTTTATAATTATCATATTTATAGTAAACTAAAGAATCATCAAGGTTTTTAAAATCAGCATCGGCCTTTTTTATAACCGATTCTAAGTTTATTTTCGGTATTTCAATTATAAAATCACTTTTATAATTGAAACTTGTATCATTTTTAAAATAAGCATCTACACTTTTTTTATTGTTATATCTTGCAATTGATACCAAAACTACTTCTCTTACTAGTATTATAACCAGAACAATAAAAACAATTTTAAGTAGTCTTTTTCTCATAAAGTAAGCCAACAAAACATAGTGACGCTAACAAAAATATTGTTGTTATACCATTTTTACCCGTGTTTGGTAAAGTTTTTTCCTCAAAATGTAGTTCCGGTAACTTATGATTTACTAATGTAATATTTTGCGTTATCCCATCTTTTGTAACTTCTATTATTCTGTCTTTTACTTTATCCACCCCTTCAATGGTACTTTCTTGCTTTAGTACGTATTTTCCGTAAGGAAGGGTTAACGTTATAAGACCTTTTTCGTCCGTCTTTGCCGTGGTAACTAAATTACCATTTATATCATATATACCAAATAATATGCCTTCTTCTGGTGTACATATTTTGTTTACCGGGTCATCCAAAACCTTTGTTATTATGATTATATTTTCTATTATTTTCTCATACGACTTGATTGTTACCTTCTTAGTTCCTGTTCCGACGTAAGTTTTAGTTACTGTTTTACTTATGGTGTAACCAGGACTTGGTGATATTTCTTTTACCGTGTAATTATCCTCGGTAAGGTTATCAAAAATAACCATTCCGTTCTTATCGGTTTTCTTTGACATGATCAAGTTGCCATCTTTATCATATAATCCATATTCAGCGCCCTCCAAAGTAGCCTCAGTTGAAGATGGTTCTTTACTTTTATTATCATCATCCATTTTATCAACGATAATTTCACCATAAAAGTGATTTATGCTATAATCTTTTTCATAATTATACGGAAACTCAAATGTTCCGATTGTTTGATAGCCATCCTTATAATAGTACATTGTTGTTTTTCCATTTTGCTTTCTTCTTAAAGTGAAGCTGTTATCATTATCTTCTACTTTTACGTTAAGATTATTACCACTTATATTCACGTTTTTTCCTTGAGCAACTTCATAGTCCTCTAAAACGTTATTCTTATCGCTTATGGAAAACTCATCCCCAACCATGTACTCTTTCTTAAAATCAAAACTTGGTGCAACCTCATAATTATTAACAAGTCTTAATATTTCATTTTTATAATAATCTATGTTAATTATGTTACCACCGTCTTTTTTATCGGTCCACCAAACGTTTGAAACGCCCATTTCTCGCCATATTAGCTCCTGAGCAGCCATATAATATTCCCTTTGTTCATGACCCGGGTAACCATATCCATAATATCCTATCAAGCTTAATTTTTTTGTATTTGCATACCCTAGGTTAGTGTCATAAATGTTAGTTGTTGACGAATAATAAGAAGCTTTATCCGCGGTAACACCTGGTTCTATGCAATAAGCAACCTTACCGTTTACCGTAATCATCGCAAGGTTTGTTACGTGATCACTTCCGTTTCTATATTGGTGGGCAAAAATACTTCTGTCCAAATTCCAATCAACGTACGAATCAAGATTGCCAGCCTTTACGCTCATAAAAGGTAAAAACAATATTATTGATAAAAGTACAACCAAAACCCTCTTTTTCATTTTCTTCTCCTTCTGTTTCTATTATGTTTATATTTATTTTGTGTTTCTTTAAATCTTTTAAATATAGTTGGTAATTCTTCTATACCACCTTGTTTTAAAGTTGTTACATTTTCTAATTCTTTCCTTTTGTAACCTCTATAAAAGCTTTTACTTAATGCGGATAATATTTGATTTTTTAACATCTCATCCGCCTCTTTAGATTTATCTTCCCCTACAGGAATTACTTTTATATTTATTTCTATATCATCATTCATTTTCTTTCTCCTTTATTTTGTTTTGTCTTTTTTCTACAAGTGAATTTACTATTGTTTTTAGCTTGTTTTCATAAATTATTCCTCCTTTCAATTAAATTGTTTAGTCGCTACTATAACAAAAATCTTTATCGAAACTTAAAATATTTTGTCGTAAATCAATCTATATTTTAACTATTTATCATTATTTGGAAGTTTATTTTCTTTTTCTAGCTGTCTTAAGTTTTTTCTAGGTGTAGGCATTTCTTCAGGCATAGTTCCACCTAGCTCTTTTATTGTATTTCTTATTTTACTACCTACCTTATAATGAGTTTCATTTGCATCTGTTTCCGTTTTTATCTTTTCATTTTTTAACTTTTGCTCAGTTTGAGATATTCTAAAAAGATTAGCGACTAATTCGTCACTACCCATGTTATCTAAAATATCCTCTCTGTATCTAAGTTTTTTTCGTTTAGCAATATCATTTGCTGTTTCACCACCATATAATCCTTTGTAACCATAGTTATGAAACTTATCAAAATTTTTAACGCCAGATTTTCTAGCAGTCTGATTTAACAAGTAGTTTCCTTTTCTGGTTAAATTCCTTTGATAAAGCCTTTTTTCATCTTCACTTAAATTTTCATATTCTCTTTCAAACAACTCTTGCCTTCTTGTTTGTACCGCAAAATATGTTTGCCCAAGTGCTACTACTTCTTTTTTAGGGTCAGCATTTTGTACAATCAGATAACAAGCATATCTTGATAACTTATAATCAACAATACTTCTTGATGTTTTAGATCCAATATCAACCATCTTACCCACTTGGGTAAAATGGTTATCAATTATAAATTTACTTTGTTCACAAGCAATTTTTGCATTTTCTATTACATTCATAAATTTTTGCCATTTTTTATAATCTAAAGCTACTTGCAATTCTCTTGCTAACCAATACTCGTTTCCATTTTCATCAATATGTTTAATTTCTTCAAACGTATTATAACTAATTTCTTTTTCTTTAACTTCTACCGCCATAGTACTTTTATCCATCATATTTTCTCCTTTCACTTAATTTGTTAGGCGTTACTATAGCAAATCATGTAATCGAAATTTGATAAATATTGTCGTCTTTCTCATAAAATTATTTTCATTTACATATTCTTTTTATTTTGATAGAATAAAAGTGTAGAATAAAGGAGGACTTATGAACGATAAAATAATCTACTCAGAAAAGAAAAATCAGGAAAAAAAGTCAATAATAGTTGTTGTTTCAATATTGTTAATAATACTAATTATTGTTATTGGTTTTTTAATATCAAACTCTAATAAATCAATAATAAAAAGGTCTTTATCCCAAATAGAGAAAAAAACCAACTACTATGCAAAAATAGTTAATGAAAACACATTAAATAAGGATAAATACAAATTAGAAGGAACAATTACACCAGATGTAAAAATAGATTCTCAAGATACACTTAACACCGGGTTTAACGTTGATAAACTTAACGATACCAGCATAAATTACGTAGTAAACCAAAACAATAAGGATTTAAGTGTAAGCTATGACGTTTTAATTAATAATGAGTCAAAAGGAATAGTAGAAGCCATCTTAAAAGATGAAATAACTTATTTAAACCTTGGCAATTCTTGGTCAAAAGTAAATCAAGAAAACATGATGAATAAAGAAGACTTAGAATACTTAAAAGGTGTTATTTTAAAGAGTTTAAGTAATAATATAGATAGTGACTTATATTCTTCTAAAAAAGAGGCAATAACAATCGATGGCGAAGAGATAAACGCAAAAAAAGTATCAGTAACTTTAAAGGATAATGATCTATGCAAAGTTGTTAACCAATTAGTAAAAGACTTAAATGAAGACAAAAAAGCAAGCAACATTCTAGAAGATAACAACATTGACTTAAAAGACGTAAAGTTTAACAAAGAAGACTTCGAAGGTTTTGAAGTTGTATACTCCACTTATAAAAAAAGTACGTATGGAAAATACGTAGCATTTAATCTAAGTTTATCCGATGATAACAACGAAATTAATATAACTTATAAATCTGATAAGAACGATGAATTAGAAATTAATACAAATGATTTAAAAATGATAGTTAACGTCCAAAAAGAAGATGATTCATTTACTGCAAAACTAAACGTAAATGATCAAGAAGTAGCCACTTTAGAATATAGTATAAAAGAACTTAAAGAAAATCTGTCATTAAGCATTTACTTCGACTTGTACAATATTGACATGTCAGTAGCCAATGAATATAAAAAACAAGGAAATAATTATAACCTAAATGGTAATGCTAATGTTCTAGTGAAATACGATAACCATAGCGTATTGGACATTAGTTTAGAAAATAAAGGCACTTTAACAAACAAGGTAGATGATATAGAAAAGCCTAAAAATGCTGACGAATCATTTGATATAACAAGCTTAACAGATTTTTTAAACCCTATTATGAACGAATATCTAGTAGATTAAAAAAGCATAGTTTTAAAAAAACTATGCTTTTTTATTTATAAATAATACTCAATTTTTAAGAAAATATAGTTTATAAAGTACTCAAATCAAAATAATCTTTATATTTTTTAGGGCTTATTGTTTCTCCTGGTTTAGTTTGTTTCCAACCAGCAAACTCATGTGACCATAAAGATAATTCTTTTGCACTTTTACCTTTTAATTTATTTTTTACTTTTCTCATGCATTTTATTTCATCTTCCGTAAAAAAGTCTAAATCAAACTTAATATTGGATAAATAAACATCAGCTTTATCCTCATCAAATGAAGGATCTATTGTTATATAATTATTATGTAATAAATAATTAATAATCCATTTATAATTATCAATTATAGGGCCATGTGTTCCATTAGCATAAGTTAAAGTTGTAATTTTACTTTCAAACTCTTTATAGCTTTCAAAATCAAGTGCAAACATATTTTTCATTATTTGCGTTTTACCAAGAGGATTATCATCTAACATGTATAAAAAGCTATTTATGGTTTTTACATGATCAAATAATTCAGCTTTTTTCAAGATAACATAATAATCATCTTTTAACCTTTCTTTATTATCATTTAAAATTTTTATAAATTCCTCAAAACCATTTTTTAATTTTTTATATGTATCTAAATACCCTTTTTGAGGAAAAGATTCCTTATTTTCATATCTTTCGATGGTTTTCTTTCCCCATCCTAAAAGACGCGCAAACAACTCCTGTGAAAGATTATACTTACCTCTTATCTTTTTAAAATCTTCAAAAGAAAGACCATAACGTTTTAAGTATTCTTTATATATGTTATTTATAGAATCGCACTCCTTAACTTCAATTTCATTATTACAATTAGGGCATTTATAAACAGATTCCTCAACCACAAAACTTTCACCATTTATTTTATAAACATTCTTTTCTTTATATGAAACAGGACAAACTTCCTTTTCACAATTAAAACAATATTCTTTCTTCATTTTGAATTTCTCCTTTCAATTTCTATTACTTTCATGAAAAGATAAACATACTAATATATCATTATTTCTACTAGTTCTTAAGGTTAATTTTATATACACATCTTTGCCATTTATATTTTTAATAAATTCAAACATCTCAGAGTTAAAATCTCTTTTACGATCATGGTCTATAGAAACATTTATGCATTCACTTTCTTTTAAATCTAAAACATAATTCCATACATCATCTGTTTTTACAATTCCAATATCAATAATAGCTTGCTTGTAATTAATAATCTTACCATTAATTATATAATCTCTAGGAACAATAATTCTTTTTCTTTTTTTTATTAAATCTTTACTTATTTTTAAAAAGTATTTTAATGCTGCGTTATCTAAAGTTGTTAACACATTTTACTCCTTTCAATGGATATTTTATTACTGCAAAATTATATTATCATATTTTTATATTAGCGTCAATTGTCTTCAAATGTTTCTTTGCAAAAAAGTACGGATTATGTATAATCTGTACTACTCGTTTATCATTAAATTGTTTTCTTTTATATAATTTTTTATAACGTCTTTATATAAACTAGAATAATTTTTAGTTTCATCCTCTAAAGCATCAGCATACATCTTTGCCTCTTCATAATCCATATCTACTACTCTTTCGTAGATATTTATGTTATAGCCATTTTTCATGTCAAAAGTCTTAACCAATTTAAACTTTCCTTTACTTATTAAATCATTAAATACATTATTGTAAATGTTTTCTATTGACACACTTTCAAATGGTGAAGTTGTTAATACGTATTTGGCCTCGAAAAGTTCTATTGGAAACTTATGGACACCTATTATTGCAGAGCCATACGGTAAATAATTACTGATAGTTTTATCTGGCATATAAAAGTTTCTAAATTTATCTGGATTATAAGTATTATTATGAGCTATCATATAGGCTTTATTATTCTCGTTTAAATTTTCTTTTAACCAATCACATACTTCTTTAATACTTAAATAATCATCTTGTCTTGGTGTTGTAAGCTTTATGTTTGTAAATATTTTACTATCTTGATAACATATTCCAAAGATAAAATTAACGCAAAAAATTAAAATTGTAATAAAAATTAAAGCTCTATTTTTTATAATTAACAACACAAACATTAAAATAAAATATAAATAAGCCGGTAACAAAAGTAAAGTATGATGTAGTCCCATGTTTTGAATTCTTGTAAACATAAAAATAGTTACAAAATATTCAAATATAAAAACTATAGTATATGACCTATATTTCTTTTTTATAAGCCCATAAATTAATCCTATTACAATTATTATAAATATGATATATCCAAGATAGTTAAACTGAGTTATTAACTCGGTATTAAATCCTCCTGTTAAATAATACGTATAAGAATTTGCAAAATCACTAGCTATTATGTTTTTTAGAAGCGGGAATAGTGTCACTAAAAAGAAAGTTCCCATCATTAAAATAAATAATATTCCATTTTTTATAATCTTTAAAACGGCATCCTTATCTTTTATATTAGTTAAAATTAGTTTAAAAGCATAGCATAAATAATAAGAAAAAATAAAATACATATACCATCTTCTTGTTATTAAAAGCATAAAAGTGACAATAATTAAAGTAATAAGTCTTGGTATATCAAACCTTTTAAAATCATAAGATAATGTTAACGCTAAAATTAAAAATATGAACGTAAGCCCAAACAAATCAGGCTGACCATATATAAAAGTTGCATGTAAAATTGGAAATAAAGAAAATATTAAAAGTGATGCGTTAAAAAACACGTTTTCATTTTCTATTTTAAAAGCTTTTATAAAGGTTTTTATAAAAATACTAAATGATGTTATTATATAAGGAACAAATACTATAACAGAACTTAATAAATATGAGTTTATTGTTTTATTAGTAAAATTAAATATGAATTCCGGAAAGAATGATAAAAAATTACCATATTCACCAGACCAAGTACTTCCTATAAAACTTTTAATACCCGAAAGCAAATCAGTATTAAATGCATCTTCTAATCCGATTTGTAGATTATAATAACAAGAATAATCCCAATAATAAATAAAGTTTCTTGTTAAAACACTTATAAAATAAAATATATATAATAAAGAGATACTTATAATAATAAATATTTTATCTTTTTTACTAAATTTTATCTTAAGCATATTAATAATAAGATTTAAAATATAAATTAAAAATACATTAGCAGCTAAACTAATAAAAACAAAGCTTATGTTTTTTATGTTTAAAACAGACGTAATAAGAGCAATAACAATTAAAATTACAAAAGCATAACATAATTTATTTTTTTTAAAATATTCTTTAATCTTCATCATTTAAATTCTCCATAACAATGTATCTTGGTCTTCTTTTTGTCTCACTATACACTTTTCCAATATACTCTCCTATTATTCCAAGGGATAGCATTTGCACTCCTGAAACGAGCCATATAGAGCACACGATAAACGTCCATCCGTCAACCGTACGTCCAAGTAATTTTACAACTAATGAATATATTAATACAAGTAAACTTACGATAAACATTATAATACCTAGATTTAGTATTAACCTTATTGGTCTAACACTAAATGAAGTTATTCCATCCCACGCAAAGTTAAGCATTTTCTTTAATGGATATTTTGACTCTCCTGCAAACCTTTCTTTTCTTTCATAGTAAACAACATCACTTTTAAATCCCACTAATGGAAACATACCCCTTAAAAATAAGTTTACTTCTTTGTAATCCTCAAACGCATCTAATACTCTTTTGCTAGTTAATCTATAATCAGCATGATTGTAAACTACTTCTACTCCCATAAATCTCATGAATTTATAAAATCCTTGTGCGGTAGTCTTCTTAAACCAAGAGTCTTTTTTCCTTGATGATCTAACACCATATACAATATCACATCCATTATTATACTTAGCAATCATCTCATCAATCGTGTTAATATCATCCTGCAAGTCTGCATCCATACTAATTACTACATCAGCATAATTTTTAGCGGTCATTAAACCTGCTAATAAGGCATTTTGATGTCCCTTATTTCTTGATAAACTTATTCCAGTAAACATCTTATCCTTATTGTTAATTTCTTTTATAATCTTCCAAGTTTTATCTTTAGAACCATCGTTTACGTACATTACTTTGCTTTTATTTGAAATCATTTTTTCTTTAATTAAATTTTTTAATTTTTCTTTTAATCTTTTTGTTGTTTCTTTTAATACTTCTTCTTCATTATAACAAGGAACAACAACATATAATACATTTTTACTCATAACACACTCCTATTACTACTTTAATTATACCATGTATAACATTTAAAAACATAGCTATTTCTAACTATGCCTTTTTAAACACTAAAAACTTACTTATTACATAATTTAATACTATTTGCATTACCTGACAAACTAAGGTAAATACCACTACCCAAGCATCAGAATCCAATTTTAATAAAGTTACGAAAAACCACATTATAAACATTTGAATAAGTTGTGTAAATACTCTTCCTTTAACAAAATCAAACACTTCTTTCGCTTGTTTTTTACCTTTTACCTTACTTTTAAATACAAATGCCCTATTAGTAAAGTATGCAAATAAAACTGCGAGTATCCAAGATATTATTTCGGCAATTTGTAGCTGCAAGCCATTAGTTTGATCTAAAACTGTAAATAACAATAATAGCTTAGATCCTACCCCAACAACGGTCGTAAGTCCCCCAATAATTAAATAATTTATTATTTCTTCATATTTTTTATATAAACTTAATATTTTTCTCATTACTTTCTCTCCAATTTATTTAAATATAATTCGTATAACTCTCTATGCTTTTTAACTATTACTTGTAAAATTATTCCAGTTATACATAAAAGAAGTGCTATCAAAAGTGCTATACCAGAAACAATTAAAGAAGGAAATCTAGGAACTAAACCAGTCTTAAAATATTCAGCAACAACGGGAACAACTAATATCAATGATATTATCAAACATATAATACTTATTATATTGAAAAATGATGCTGGTTTATATTCTTTAAACAACATTGCGATGGTTTTTAAAACCTTAAAGCCATCAATATATGTGTTAAGTTTGGATTCGCTACCCTCGGGTCTGTCCTTGTAATTTACGGGTATTTCTACCAATTTAAAATTCTTATCAACTGCATGTATTGTCATCTCAGTTTCAATTTCAAATCCTTTAGACAATACTGGGAACCCTTTTACAAATTCATATGAAAAAGCTCTGTATCCCGTCATAATATCTTTAATATTATTATTAAATAGTCTATTTATTAAAAACCTAACCAATTTATTACCAAAACCATGAAAAAGTCTTTTGTTTTCAGTAAAATACGTACTTGATAGTCTATCACCAATTACCATATCTGCTCTACCAGATAACACCAAATCACACATTTCTTTTGCGTTTTCGCAAGGATAAGTATCATCACCATCTATCATTAAATAACAGTCAGCATCTATTTCTTTAAACATTGTTCTTATTACGTTTCCTTTACCTTGGCGGTATTCATATCTTACTATTGCTCCTGCTTTTTTAGCTATCTTATCAGTGCCATCAGTAGAATTATTATCATAAACATATATATCAGCTTCAGGTAAAACTTTTTTATAATCTTTTATTACTTTTTCTATTGTTTTTGATTCATTATAGCAAGGTATCAAAATAGCAACTTTCTTTTTTTCTTTCATATGCAATCACCTCATAGCATATTAATTATACCATATATACATCTTTTAATCATCTTTCAATTTATTTCAAGCAAAAAAGCTTAATGTCTTAAGCTTAGTATAAATAATTCATATCAACATAACCCCTGATTCCATCCAAAGTAGCTTCGGAAGTATATTGCCATAAAGAATGTGGGCCATCATAACCGGAAGATGATGCATCATAACGAGCTATCCAATCAGTCTGACTCCTAGTATAATCTCCAAACCTATCATTAACAAAGTTTAAGTTTGCATATATTTTTACTTTATACTTGTTTCCAACATAAGAAGTTACGGAATTAATATATGTTCTTGCTATGTTATCATAATCATTTTTCGACAAATTGTTAGAGGTATTATCTGCACTTATGTACCAATCTTCAAGATCATAATAGATACCTAAAATAGGTTTTAAATTATACTTACTAATTATAGAATTAGTAAAATCAGCTTCTATATTAGCTCCGCTTGTAGTAGAAGCGTAACTAAACAAATAAATTCCGTATGGTATATCTAACCTTTTAACCTCATTAATATATTCCTCAAACTTAGAATCCTGTGTATTCCAATATCCTATTCTTAAAATAACTCCATATATACCACTGTTATAGACCTTATTCCAGTCAATCGTTCCTTGGTGATAACTAACATCTAACACCTTTGTATCAGTAGTTGCTCTAATAAATTTAAACTTTTGATTATTAGCCCCATTGTTTTGCCACAATAAAACATTTGTACCATTACTAGTTCCACCATTTGCAACATCCAAATACAAACCATTACAATTTGAAATTATGTTAAAATACCCATTGCCAGCATCCTTTATTATCCATTGCTGATTAACGGAATTAGAATATTGATATATTGATACATTTGTACCATTATTCATTCCACCATAATCAACATCTAATGATTTATTTAAATCTACTAAACTAGTTATCTTATAATAACCATTATTTAAATATTCTATATACCATTTTTGAGCTACAGAAGAATTTCTAGACCATAACTGTACATTGGTTCCATTAGCTTTAGAAGCACCGTTTACGTCAACAAACATATTATTATTTAGTGCACTAGAAATTCGGTAAATTCCATTATCTAATACTTTTTCACTGATTCCATCAGCTATTTTTTTAAAATTGAATTTCTGACCATTTCCTCCGTTGAAATTATAAACTTGTATATTGGTATTATTTGAAGTGTTACCCATATATAGATCTAAATACCTTCCATCTTTAGATATTAAGTAATATGAACTGTCAGTCTTTTTTATTATCCATTGTTGATTATCAGAACCTATATATTTTCCGATATTAACATTGGATCCATCAACTTGTAAAGCAAAATCTTTATCCTTGTTACATAAAATTTTATAATACCCATTGTTTAAGTATTCCAAATACCACTTTTGGTTTATACCATAATTTAAATCATAAATTTCCACATTTCTTGATGCTTCCATTACACCATTATTAACATCTAAAACTTTTTTGTCATTATAAATTGTATTGATAAGATAATAACCATTATCAATAGTTTTATTACCTGAAATATTAGACTTAGTAAATTTAAATTTTTGATTGTTAGCGTTATGTAATCCATACATTTCTATATTTGTTTCATTAGCAGTGTAGCCTCCATGTATATCAACCGCCAAATAATTAGATTTTGATATAACATTATAATATCCGTCACCAGAAGAAGTTATTATCCATCTTTGTGCGTTTCTACCATCATATTTATATAGTTCGACGTTATTGTTCCTAACGTTTAAAGAATAATTGATATTTAAATAGGCCCTAATGCTATAAAATCCATCGCCTAAATATGTAATATAAAATTTTTGACCATCTCCACCATGAGAATCATATAATTGAATATTTGTATTATTTTTTAAATAACCACCATATATATCAAAAACCTTATTCTCACTCATTGCTGTAGAAATAGTATAAACGCCATCACTAATCGTTCTATCTAAATCTGCAAACTTTTCAAACTTAAATTTTTGAGCTAATGAATCATTAGTAGACCACAACTGTATATTAGTAAAATTTGCGGCTATTGCACCATTAGCATCTAAACTATAATTAGAATTATATGAAATTACTCTGTAATAACCATTAGTGTCTTCTTTTATATACCATTTTTGAGCTACAGAATTATTTTTTCCCCACAATTGTATATTAACTGAATTATTAAATATTGCACCGTTAGCATCTAAAGCAAAATTATCATTGATAGTACTTCTTATTTCGTAAAAACCATCGTCCATGTACCTTACTATCCATTTTTGTGATAAACCACCATTATAAAGAAATAGCTGCACATTAGTACCATTATTTGCAATGCCACCATTAGCATCCAAAACATAATTATTGTTAATTGAACTCCGTATAACGTACACTCCGTCATCAATCGTTCTATCATATGCCTTTACATTCATCCCCGCAATAAAAAATGTTACTATTAATATTAGTAAAATACATATTCTTTTCATGTCAGCACCTCTTATAATAATAGTATAACATTTTATGACATTTTTTTAAACCTATAATAATTATATATGAAATACTTTCTCACAAAAAAACAAATAATTTATTAATCAGTACTATTTATTCTATAAAAACGTTATCTATATCATTCCTGTATTATTGCATCATCTTTTTTCAAAGTATTAAACACATTTTTTGTATAAAAATATAAAAGTATAGCAAAGCCAATTGATAACAATTGCATGTATTGGAAATTCATTCCATTCAAAAAGTTAGAATATGTTATTATCGAACATAAATTTATAAACAAAGCAAAGAAACCGTTTTTTCTATATACCAAGAAATATAAAACTGATAAGACTTCTCCAACATATAAGTACCTTTCATGCATTCCCGGTAATAAAAAAGTTATAATAGTTATAAACCAAACTGCTAACAAAAGTATTTTTTCATTATTAAATTTTACTTTCTTAAATATAACAAAGAACAGTGTAATTGCACAGACAACTATGGTTACTAGTTCACCGACAGCATAAAATATATCTGGATTTCCATTGAATATCTGATATATATTAGGAAAATTCATAACCAAATAATTACTATACGTTGATGTTTGGTTGAAATAAACAGTTAGACATTCTAGTATTGGCTTACCAGCTATAATGGCTGGCAAACACATTATTATATCTACCAAAGGGATTATTAAAAAGTTAAAAATTGAAAACTTTTTCTTTGTAACATACAAAACTATGTACAATGGCAAAATAAAAATAAATTGTAATTTAAAACTTAAAGCCAGTCCTAGCATTATAAAAGAACGTGTATATTTTTCTTTTAACAAAAAAAGCAATGATAATACAACAAAAGTAGCGTAAATGCTATCACACTGTGCCCAGTATGCTCCGTTCATTAAAACTGACGGAATAAATAGCACTATAGTATAAGTAATAACAAAAAATTCTTTTTTATTTTTCTTAACCAATTCTTTTACCAACGCTGCACAACTTAGTGCTAACGTAAAGTCAAATATAACCGACACAATTTTTATTGAGTATAAACTATTTATCGGTAAATATGTCAAAAGTGCCACTATCGTCATATAAGGAGGATTGTAATCACCTTCGTATGTCGCTAAAGCCTTAAAACCACCATTATCTTTTAAATTATCAAACCATGGTTTTAAAAAATCAGCATAATCTCCATTATCATAACTAAACATCTTGATTCTTACTAATATAGCAATTATTGTTATAAAAATAATAAATATTATTAAATAATTTTTTTTAAGAAATTCTAATAATTGTTTTTCTTTTTTTAGCATACTTTATTTCTCCTATAAAAAGAATAAATATTATCTATTTATTCTTTTTTGTTTCTTCTAAATTCTCAGAAATTATAAACCTTGGTCTAGCTTTAGTCTCACTATATATTTTTCCTATGTATTCCCCTATAATACCAATAGATAACATTTGTATACCAGAAACCAACCAAATCGAGCAAACAACAAACGTCCAACCAGTAACTGCTTTTCCACATATTTTAACGATCAAACAATATAGCAGAACCAATAAACTTATACCAAATATAATTATTCCTAAGTTAAGTACCAATCTTATTGGCCTTACACTAAAAGATGTTATGCCATCCCATGCAAAATTAAGCATCTTTTTAAGAGGATACTTTGATTCTCCCGCAAATCTTTCATGTCTTTCATAATACACAACATCTGATTCATAGCCAACCAACGGAAACATTCCCCTTAAGAACAAGTTTACTTCTTTAAAATTCTCAAATTCTTCCAAAACCCTTTTACTAGTTAATCTATAATCCGCATGATTATAAACCACATCTACGCCCATGAACTTCATAAATTTATAAAAGCTTTGAGCAGTTGTTTTTTTAAACCATGTATCTTTTTTTCTAGATGATCTAACTCCATATACTATATCTTTTCCTTCGTGGTATTTATCAATCATTTCATCAATCGCATTAATGTCATCTTGCAAATCTGCGTCCATACTAATTACAACATCAGCATAGTTTTTTGCAGTCATTAAGCCAGCTAATAAAGCATTTTGATGCCCTCTATTTCTCGATAATGTTATACCAGTAAATAATTTTTCTTTTTCATTTATTTTTTTTATTAAATTCCACGTATTATCACGAGAACCATCATTAACGTACATAACTCTACTATCTTTTGATATCTTTTTTTCTTTTATAAGAGCGCTTAACTTCTCTTTTAGTCTTTTGGTCGTTTCTTCGAGTACTTCCTCCTCATTATAGCAAGGAATTACCACATATAGCGTATTATCTTTTCTCATTTCATTACCTCTTTTTCAATAAAATTATAACATTTATATTTTTATAAGTAAATTAAAAATTATAATATTTATTGAAATGATATTTCATTTATTATATAATCAATTATATATTATGGAGGTACTTATGAATGCATTATATGGTTTAAAGTTTATCGCGTTTGTTTTTATTTTCTTTCACCATTTAGCTTTTCCACACTCAATGGGGAGTTCTTTTACTACTTTCTTTTTTGTATTTGCAGGATTTATAACCGCATATAGCTTTGAAAAGAAAAAATTCAACCCAAATAAACAAAATATAAAAAAATTTTATATAAATAAATTTATAAAGAATTACCCAATATACATATTAACTTTAATAATTAGTATTCCTTATGTGATAAAAGTAAGCGGATTAGATTTAACAATAAAAGATTTATTTACTCACGTATTTATGTTACAAACAGTAATACCTCAAGGAAATAAAACTTTTATGTTTAATGGACTTTCTTGGTTTCTAGTAGATTTAATGATATTTTATATAATAATTCCTTTTGTATATAAATTGTTTAAAAAAATAAAGCTTAATAATAACAAGAAATACATTTGTACACTAATTACACTGATAGTAGCTGAAATCGTTTTTTCAATGTTATTTCAAAACACACAAATAAAATCATATGATTTTAACTGGTGGCTTTTATATATATCACCAATGTCAAGAATTTTAAATTTACTTATTGGTTTTGTTTTTGGATTGATATTTGAAAAAAACAAAGATACCTGGATATCAAAATTTAATAAATTACCTAAATATTTAATATTTATAATTGAATTATTTGCTTTATCTACGGTGATAATAAGATATAAAACTTCAAGTTTTATTCCGGGATCTTATGCAACAAACGGAACCTATGACCTACCAATGAGTCTAATTTTAATTCTAGTATTTGGAATAGGGTGCGGTTTTTTCTCAAAAATTTTAAGCTCAAAACCTTTAGTATATTTAGGAAAATTAAGTCTACCTTGTTATATGTTCCATCAAATTATAATAAATTATTTAGTTTTATGTTGCTTTTCGAGCCCTTGGTATAATCAGAGTATCTCTTATAAAAGAAATTTATTTAACGCTTTATTTATAATTACAATAGTTATATGTATAAGTGAAGTTTTCCAAAGATATATCTTAAATCCTATGACCAATTCTTTAATTTCACGTTTTGAAAGGAAAAATAAAGATGAAAAAAAACAAACTAATTAATATAATTTTTCTTATAATTAATATTATATTTATTTTATGTATGAGCTTTATAATTACAAGCTGTGTAATAAATAATGATATATTATTTAAAGATTTCAATATTCTTATCATAATAATTGGAGTACTAATTTATTTTTTAATAATATTTATATTATATAAATTATTAAAAAAAATAAATTTAAGCATTAATAAAATATTTATCATATGTATGATAATATATTTATTTTTTCAACTTTTAACAATTATTTTTCTTAAGGTTAATCCTAGTTGGGATTTTGAAGCAGTATTTAACATTGTTAGTAATAGCTTGAATGGTGAAACCTCAATAGCATCTTCAATATATTTATATCAATTTCAAAATAACGTAATTTATGCATACCTTTTAAAATTTTTACTATTACCATTTGCTATATTTAAAATAAGTAATTTCTTAATACCAGCAATGATTATAAATGCAATAATTTTAGATATAGGAATTATATTCATTTATAAAACAATAAAATTATTATTTAATGACCAAATTAATAAACTTTTTATCATCTTATTATTTGCATTTCAACCGATTTTATTATATGTTCCAATAATTTATACTGATACAATGGCATTCTGTTTTGTTGCAATAATATTATATTTAACTATTTATCTATTGTCTTTTGAAAACAAAGATAATAGAAAAATAAGTAAAGATTTAATTGTAAGTGCATTATTAGGAATATTTTTTGGTATAGGAATGCAAGTAAAATTTACCATTGTAATACTATTAATTGCATTTATAATAATTATATTATTTAAGAAAGGAATAAAACAAAGTATAAAAAATATATCAATAATTTTAACATGTTTATTACTTGTAACAATTGTAATCAAAGTATTTATAAACATAAGGTTTGATAAAGAAACTTTAAACCAAAATCAAGTACCAATAACCCACTGGATTATGATGGGGTTATCAAACTATGGTAATTATAACGCAGAAGATTATAAATTAACCTTTCAATCTGGAGATTATAATGATAAAATTGAATTTAATAAAAAAGAAACATCAAAAAGATTGAAAGATCACATAAACAAACATGACTTAATCAAATTTTATACCAAAAAAACTGCATACCTATGGAACGACGGATCATATTACTTACCTGAATTGCTAAGGTTAGCAGAAAATAAAAATATAATTCATGAATTTGTGCTATCAGACGGAAAATACTTTAATATATATATTTATTATTTACAAATAAAACACATGTTTATGCTTATAACACTATTATTAATTCCTATACTATCAAAAGGTGAAAAAGATAATAAAGTAATTAAAAACTATCTTTTAACTGCAATAATTGGTTATTTCTTATTCTTTATGATTTGGGAAGTTAGTTCAAGATATTTATTTCATATTCTACCATTACTATTAATAACTTCTTTCTATAGTATAAATCTTATTATTAAAAAAATATCATCAAAACTAAAAAGAGTTAATTAATTAACTCTTTTTTCCATAATAAATAATATATGCATTTAACTTCATTTTTTTATCCGATTTTAACTTTATAAAATTTTTAATCTTTTTATTTTTAAAAAATTCATTTCTCTCAGCAATATAATGAGTCATATCGCTATCTAAAGTAGATAACATCTTTAAATAATATTTACTATTAAATACATCTAATATGACTTCATATAAGTTATTATAAACATAATTTATGAATTCATCTAAATAATTATCATTCAATTCATACATTTGATTAAATATGAACTCTTCTATTCTCCAAGAGAAAATATAATACTTTAGTTTATTTACATCAACATTAATATATTTTCTATACTTATATAATCTACTATTGACTTCTTTCAATACATTAATCATACTGTAACCTGCACTACTTCTCATTATAGAACCACTTCTAATATAATATTTATAATATGGCTTATTTATATATTTAATTGTATTGGCTCTTAATAATATAAATGGATTAGCACTTAAATCTTCATATTTATCTTCCAAAAACTTTATTTGAAGTTCATCATACAAAGATTTTTTTATAATTTTATTGCAAGAAGATGGCATTATGGTTGAATATAACAAACCCTCATATTTGTTTAGATTATTTAAAGCACCTTCTATTGCAGGTGTTTGAAAAGTTGATTCATCTGTAACTGATAGCCAATCAAACATGATTAAATCTATATTTTTGTTCATGTACTTTAAAGCGCTCTTAAAAAAGTTTTTATCAATTGTATCATCGGAATCAACTGAAGCTATATATTTACCTTTAGCATTTTTTAATGCAACATTTCTTACGTTGCCAAGTCCATGATTCTTTTGCTTTATATAATTAATTAACTTAGGATAATTATTTTTGTATTTTATTATAATACTTTCAGAATCATCTTTAGAGCCATCATTAATTATTAGTATTTCCGTATTTTTTATAATACTTTTTGGAATGGATTTTAATACAGATTTTAAACATTCTTGTAAATATTTTTCAGTGTTATAAACCGGAATAACAATTGATAATAATTTCTTCCCACTTACATTTATATCATTATCAACTTCACATTCTAAAAAATCTCGAGCAGATTTTTTACAAGCATCAGAATATAAATGTCTATTTTTTTTATATTCCTTCATGATCTTGGATTTGTTTTTTATAACCGAATTAATTTTATTAGAAATCTCGTTTATGTCATCATCACTATTTACTATTAATGATTCCCTTAGATATTCATTCATCAAAATTGAATTATTTCCTAAAATACAAGGTACACCAGAATCCATACTTTCAATAAAAACGTGATTTTTATTATCAGTAAAATTAACATAAAGATTTACTTCGTTATTATTAATCAAACTTTGCTTATTATTACAATTCTTATATTTTATGTTAAATACCCTTGCAAACTTTTTTGTAATTGAATTAACATTTAAAATTTTTGCTATATAATTATCAAAGATTAATGAACTCATTGAATTATAAAAACTATGCGTATTTTTATTTTGGTCAGATAAAATGCCTACGGTATGTTGCATTTTTTTATGATATGAAGAGTACTCTCGTGGTACATCTAAAATTACTTGAAAACAGTTAATTTTTTTATTAGTTAACATATCATATAAATTTTTATCAAGTACTCCTATTGAAGAAACTCTATTAAGTTTATATAGTTCTATAACAGCTTTAAATTCAGAATAGATTTTTGAATCTGAAAAACCTCCTAAAGAATTTGTTAATAAAAATTTTATAGGAATCTTTTTACTAATATGATTTATAATCTCATAATACTCAAAAACATAATCAACAAAAACTATCTGTTTAAAATTATTTTTTTTAATAAAACTAATTAAATTATTAGTATCTTTCCTACTATCAAAAAGAATAGTATTCTTAAATGTATAATCAATATATTTAAAATAATCACATTTATTTTTGGGTAATATTATTAAATAAGCTTTATTATATATAATATCATCATTATATTGCATGAAATCACCTACTCACTTAAAAATTTCTTTATACTTTTTTGAGCACTCATTTTATTTTCCTTACTAAATTCTTTATATAATCTAATAATTTTATCAGAATCTTTTAGGGCATTTTCTATTTTTTCTTTAATTTCTATAATGCTCTCCTCATTATTAACAACAATATATCTTTCGAGTTTTGAATTTTTAAAATAATGATGATTGTTTCCAGTTATACAAACAACATTATTTTCCATACTTTCTAATGGAAGCATAGGCGCACATTCAGAATAAGTTACATACATGTTAAGATTATTTTTTGACATTCTTTCCAGTAGTTTTTCTCTTGATAAAGGCTCATCTAAACCTTCAATTTTTACCCCTAGAATTTTTGCAAATTCTTTTGCAGAATCATTCAATGGTACCATATCTATTACTACATTTTCTATTAATGAAATAGCTGCCATTTGAGTATACATATTCTTTCTCCAATCATCACATTTAGCAGCATAAAGACCTATTCTTATTTCTTCTTTATTTTTTTCTTTCCTATGTCTTATATCAACTGATACACTATTAGTTAAAAAACAAGTATTAAAATTTTCTTTCTCATAAAACTTAATTAAACTTTCCTTACAAGTGCCCATTACATCAATTAGGCCTTTCCTATGCAAATTAATTATTTCAACATTTCTATCCCAACCATATGTATCAAGTACCTGTGAGTGACTTCCGTGCCAATAAGTTTTTAACTTTAAATTTTTATTTTTCTTTTTTAAATAATAAACTAAATCTTTCCAACCAATTGCAAAAGAACTAAAAACAACTTGTTTTACGTTAGAAGATAATATCACACTAGCTATTTCTTTTACGTCTTTCTTTCTATATAATTCACCACAATCAACTAAATTTTTAAATAATTCTTTTGTTGCAGAAGTAACTCCTAACCATTGTTTGTTATATATAACTATATATTCAGCATTTTTATTTTTTTGGATTTCTAAGATAGTGTTGCTTTTTCTATTTAAATAATCATTATTTATTAATGCTCTTTTTCGCGTATATTTTCTATATAAAACAATTGGAAATAACACAACTTTAATTATCTTTCTTATATAGCTTTTTATTTTTCTATATATATCTAATAATTTAAATGTTTTTTTCTTGCCTATTTTCCTTACCAGGTTTATTTCTATTTTATCTTTTAGTGGAATCCAACTTGCATCATAATAATGAATCATACAAGTATTATCGGTAAAAACATTGTTTTCCCAATTATAAGAATATGGATAAAAATAATCTCTAGGATATATATATATATTTTTATTTAGTATTTGAATTTCATTAGATCCCTTTTTAAACCTATATTCTTTTAATATATTACTAATTAATTTAGGAATACTAAAATCTTCCATTTTTAAAACATCAAAGCCTTTAAAAGAGTTATAAACTTTAAGTAACTCTTTTGTTAAAAAACTATTCTTGTTCTTTTCATACCAAACGCCAACTGCAACATAACCTGTATCTTCAACACCTAAGAATGTTTCGTTTTTTAACAATTCTGAAATATCTTTTGTAACCTCCATATCGGTATCAAAATATATACCACCCATTTCATTCAATGCTTTTGTTCTAACATAATCTGATACAAACGCCCATTTCTTGTTATTATATGCCTCTTTAACAAAAGCACATTCTTCTAAATTAAAATTGTCTTCAGACCATTTTATTACTTTATAATCAGGTAAGAATTTTTCCCAACTTTTTATACATTTTTTTGCTAATTTAGGTAATGGTTTATCTCCAAACCAACAATAATGAATATATTTAGTCATAATAACTCCTTCATATTTTATCTATCAAACACATCAATTATCCAACTTAGATCATTTATATTAGACCAATAGTTTTTATTTTTCATAAATTCTTTCTTTATTTCTTTCCACATCAACCGAACCCCTTCGTTATCAAAATAACTATCATCCATAATAAATTTTTTAATATTTTTCATATTTTTTTTATTAATTTTAAACCCAAACTTTCTAGGATCAACTTTCTCAGCAATCAAACTCATTATAGTTCGATAACATTTTTCACAATTACAACAATTATCTCCTTTTAAACTTCGGTAACATACACGAATAATAAAATTCGTATTAGTCTTTTTTATATAATTACATATGTTATTCACTTTTTGTTGCCGATTAAATTCTTTTCCATCATAACTAACAGACGTGGATGCAAATTTTAAACTTTCATCGATTTCTGGTCTTGAGGCACATACTATATTTTTTTCATTTTCTGTGTAAGTAGATGGAAATAAAACCCTTGAAACTTTATGCTTATAGCAGTACGGAGCCACTAAACTAATCATACCTATTCCATGTTGAACGGCATGCCACCAATTATCCTTTAATTTATCATTGAATTGCTTTTCTAATTCTGTGTTATCTATAAAAGCTCTTAAACTAGACTTTATAAATAAATTCTTTAAATTAAATTTATTGCCTATTTGTGAGGCATAAGCCTTTACATTATTCCACTCTTTTTCGTTATCAAAATCTATGTCTCCACCACAAATAGTTACCAAAGTTGGTTTCATATCCAAGTTGTTAATCAAAGTTGAAAACGAATCAACTCCGCCAGAAAAAAATGTTATAGTATTTCCTTCACTATTAAAACTATTTTCTTTAATTTCTTTAGCATGAATTCTTCCTTTAAATTCTATATTAGGTAACATTTTTTCATAAGCTTTTTTTATTGACGAAATAGAACTATAAAAACTTTTATCAACAGCCTTGACGTAAAGTTTAGAATTTGTAAGCCATATAATAGGAAGAACATTGCAAATAAAAGGAATAACTAAAATGCTTTCAGGTACATCTTCAATATTTTCGTTATATTCCACACTAAAAGGTATACTTAACCAAAAAAGTTTTTTAAAAGAATTTTCTCCTTTTATATCGTAATGATATAATACCTTGTTCCCACCTATTATCTCAATACTTCTAAGTACTATTTCATTGCGCACCTTTAATCTATGATTATATTTTTTATATAACACTATTAATGGATTTAATAACTTTTTAAATTTCAAAAACATTTTAAAACTTCTACTATTCAATAAATTATTTATATATTGATTTTTTTCATCAAGAGAAAACTTCAATTTATTAATTTGTTCTTTATAAATTAAATTATCTTTTATGTATTGCTCTATTAATCTATCTCTCTTTTCTTTTTCTTCATAGTAATAGTCACATTCTTTAATGTTATTTAAACATTGATTTATACAAGATATGTATAAATCAGAATAGTATTTTTTTTCTTCTACATTTCTTTTGAATTCACTTATAGAAGGTAATTTATTCACTGTCTTTGGGTGTTTTATAAAATTTTCACAACGTTTTTCAAGTTCTTTCGAAATCTTAACATAAGATGTATCATTATTTTTTGGTTTTTCTATAATATTTTTCAAGTTTATTTTTTTCAACTCATCAGATGAAAAGTTTGTTACAAACTTTGTGAAAGTTCCTAATCTATCTTCTTCATATTTTTTATCATGAATCAAAATTACCGGTGTCTGCAAGGCTACCGATGGTAACATTGCGTGTAACCTAGTAGTAATAACCAAATGAGCTTGTTGATAAGTTTTCAATAACTCTTCTACTTTCTGCATTCTTTCTTTAAAACTTAATTTTGAATACTCCTGTGGGTCTAAAGCATGCGTTATGACTCTAACCTCTCTTTTTGTGGAGGATTTTATTTTTTTTACAATCTCTTCGTCGACATCAACAAGGCAAACATAATCCTTTTTTTCTAAATCTTTAAAAGGTTTTAAAGTAAGAGTCATACATCCTGAAAAATATCCATCAATGTTATGTTTTTTTAATAATTCTAATGTTTTTTCATCTCGGCAACCAACTGGTCCACGCTCTCTTAAATACTCTCCACCCAAACTATTAAGATAACTATATTCGCCATTTAACCTTGGATTAGAAGTGAAGTGCATAGAAATAAGTAATGGATTTATAAAAGGAGATGGTGGCCATGCTATTTTATTATGGATATACCACGCATTCATTATAACGGAAACTGCTTCTTTCTTACTTGGTATAAACATTCCTAATTCTTCTCTATCAATCAAATAATCTACTCTAGGTAAAAATCTTTTTTGAGCATAAGTTTGTATATCATCACCGATATTATCAGTTTTTTTATAATACAATAATCCATATTTCATATTTTTTGCCTCTTAAAAATTTTTTTAATTATATTTAATATTCTATTAAATAACAGCCAAAACAACTTTATTAAATAAAACGGAATCAAAATTATTCCAAAAATATTTCTTATTATTTTATATACTAAGACAGACTCATTATAAATATGAAGTCTTATAAGCGTATTAATTGCTATATCAGTATAATATTGTTTTCTGGACCAATGTTTCGTTAAAATCTCGTTGTTGTAATAATCTATAAAGTACTTGTATTCTGGCTTTGATTCTAATAAATATTGATTTAACAATTCCTTTGCTACATCTTCATTTTCGAATTTCTTATCGGTTTTTTTCCTCAATAAATCATCAATGATTTTATTCATGTTTTTGTTCATTTGATCTATTGTAAAACCTGATAATATTTTATTTCTACAATTAGATTTATAGTATTTATTTTTACCTAACACCGTTTCAAGTGCATGTACAAAACTATTTATTTCTTCTTTTTCATAATTGAAATCAAGAACATCTTTTTCTGACTGGCTTGTCTCTATTACAAAACCAACACTATCATCTATTATTTCAGCTTGTCCACCCACCTTACTAGATACAACCGGAATTCCCATAGATAATGATTCATAAGTAGTGAGTGCAAGGCCTTCTTTAATAGAACAATTTATAGTACAATCACTAATTGCATATATCTCTTTTGTGTTTTTAATACTTCCTAAAAATGCTATATATTGATTAAGCTTATTTTTCTTTGCTTTATCTTTTAGTTCCTGAAGCATTGGACCATCTCCACAAATAACAAAAAGAGCATCGCTATTATTTTTAACATATTCTTTTATAATTTCCAACAATAAAAATGGTCGCTTTTGCGCTGCAATTCGTGCTATAAATGTAATTATCTTTTTTTCTAAAGGTATTTTATACTTAATCTTTAAATCTCGAATTTGATTTTTTGTAAAATTATTATTAAATTTCTTTTCATCTACTCCAATATATACAGTCTCAACATCATTATGATTTCTTTTGAAAAAATCGACTAATATATTTTCTGAATTTTTATTGCAAACCAACGTCTTATCTATGACTGACGCCACCGCACTAGAATCCCTAGAGTAACCCCCGTTTCTATTGTACCATTCCTCCATGTGAATATAATCCATTATTTTAATATTAGAAAACTTATTTCTTAAATATGGTAAAACCATATAACCATATATACTATTAGTATTAAAAATAAGTTTTGTATTATTCTTTTTTACCAAATACTCTAAAAATTGATGCCAATACTTTCTATCTAAAAAAGAAGGAAGTATATAATAAGAATCTACATATTTTTTTATTTCACTTAACCATTCATTATCACTTACATTTGTAAAAATAGCAGTAACAGAATATTTTTTATCAAGACCTTTTAAAAAATCTATATTATACTTATCTGCTCCACCCATAACTATATGTGGCATTATCATTATTATATTAGTTTTATTGGATTTTATTCCTGATTGAATTTTAAAAATATTTTTAGCAGTAAAAACATCATTCCAATCATAATTCTCCTTAGGATACTCAATTGATTCTAAAGACAAATCTATATTTTTTCTATAGGGTTTTATTAACTCTAGAGTTTTTTGCATATTTGATTGAGATTTTTTTAATTCTCCAGTTTTCTTTCTTCTATACCAAAAACCATAATATCCTAATCGTAATGGTACTTTTGATTGCGAAAATAATTTTAACCAAAATAGCCAATCTTCATTTATTCCTTTTTCTTTTGTACCATATCCACCAACAGAAAAAAAGTCTTCTTTTCTTATTAAAGCTGTTGCCACTAATAAATTTCTTTCTAATTCAGTTTTGGTGTCAAACTTCATATTCCATAGATATTCTTCTTCACCAAATCCAACTGTATTAGTATATGAAAACGATGCCGTTGGATTCGTTTCTAAAGAATAATATAAACATTCAATATAATTTAATTCTATTAAATCATCATCGTCTAAAAAAAGAAAATATTTACTATTAATGTTAGCCTTTTTTGCTCCAAAATCCCTAGTTGCAGCTAAACCTTCATTACTCTTATGATAAACCTTTATCCTATCATCGCTCTTTTCTATTTTTGAAAGTATATTCAAACTTCTTTTGTCGGTACTACCATCATCTACTATAATCCATTCAAACCACGGAAAAGTTTGATTTAAAACAGAAATAGCAGTGTCTTTTATATACTCTCCAGAATTATAAAATGGTGTAATAATTGATACTAAAGGCTTAAATTTATTTAACTTTAGCTTCTCAAGATTTTTTTCCCTAAAAATCGGTGTAACATTATAGTCGAACTTCATATGTATATTTCTCCCTTTCTTAACCTATTTGTGATTTATAATATTCATCACATATTTTCTTTGTTTCACCCATTTTTATTACTTTTCCATGCTCTAACCAAACAACTTTTGTACATAAGTCCCTAATCGATTCCAACGAATGAGACACATACAAAACAGTTGTACCACCATTTATCATATCCATCATTTTTTTCTTACTTTTTTCTTGAAACTTTATATCGCCAACAGATAAAATTTCATCCACAATTAGTATTTCTGGGTTAACAACCGTAGCTATAGAAAAGGCTAGTTTGGCGGTCATACCTGAGGAAAAATTTTTAACTGGAACTTCTAAAAAATCCCTAAGTTCTGAAAATTCTACTATCTCATCGAATTTCTCATCAATAAATTTCTTAGAATATCCTAAAATAGCTCCGTTCAAATATATGTTTTCTCTAGCATTTAACTCAGGATCAAAACCAGCTCCTAGTTCAATCATAGGAGAGATAACGCCATTAACGGTTACTTTTCCTGAAGTGGGTTTCATAACTCCACTTACAATTTTCAAAAGTGTTGATTTACCAGCACCATTACTACCAATTAAACCTACAACCTCTCCTTTTTTTACATGAAAACTTACATCAGTTAACGCCCAAAATTCCTCGTTATTTTTATCTTTCTTTTTAGTAAACAAATCTATAAAAGCCTGTTTCATAGAAAAATTCTTTTCTATACCAAGATTAAATTTCATTGAAACCTTTTCTAAATTAATCATATTTCCTCCTATACGTAGTAAATAAACTTATCTTGCTTTTTCTTAAATACAAATGCACCAATTGCAAGCATTCCAACACCTATTAATCCTAGAATACCAAGGGTTGTAAATGAAGGCCTTTGGCCATATAAAACAATACTTCTTGCCGCAGTTAAAAATTGATACATAGGATTAAAATGCATTATTGTTTGCAACCTTGCCGGTAATATTTCAATACTATAAAACACTGGAGTTAAATAATTCCATAAAGTTAAAACAATTCCATATATATGAAATACGTCTCTTAAAAATACGGAAATACAAGATAATAATAGACCCATACCCACAGTAAACAAAAACATGCAAAAGAAGATATATGGTAATAATAAATAATACCAATTAATATGACATGTATACTCACCCAATCCAACATATGATAGTATAATTATTGCAAACCATGGTATTAAAGTTAAAAGAAAATCTATTCCAACAAACAGACATTTTGCAACCGGAAATATATACTTTGGTATATAAACTTTATTTATTAAAGTAAAGTTTTCAACAACAGATGTCATAGCCATGTTTGAGGCTTGAGAAAAATAGTTAAACATAATAATACCAGTCATCAAGTATACTATGTAGTTTACTCCCTCCACTTTAAACTTAAACATTTGAGAAAAAACAATTGCCATAACAGCCATTGTAAGAATTGGATTTAAAAGGCTCCATAAAATTCCTAAAACAGATCTTTTATATTTCTTTTTAAAATCTCTAGATATTAGCTGAGTCATTAAAAACCAATATCTTTTAAAATTCCCGAATATTGCTTTTGTTTTCGTCATAAATACACCTCTATAATCTTTTGTCTATTTAATTATAACATAGATTGCGAATTATTAAAAATAAAAAAGCATTCATTTTGAACGCTTTTAAAATAAACTACAATATATTTTAGTTAATAATTTGTTGCTTTCTATCATTCTTTTTAAGAAGTTTCTTCGTTTCCATATCTTGTTATGTCTCCAATTAGGAAATTCTTTGTTTAAGAATATAAACACTTCATTAATAAATTTATCTTTTATTTTTTTATCTTTTTGATATTTTTGTTGTAACGTATACCTAAATAAATTTGTTACCATCATGGCTTCTACGTACTCTTTTATGTCATTATAGTAATCATGACTTTTTAATTCCTCTATCATTTGTTTAGTAATGGTTAATATGTCAAATACCCTTTTGTCCATTACGGTAGTCTCACTTTTGCTTCTTACTAAATAATAGTCTAGTCGCTCATCAACCATTCCTATTTTTTTTGCCCTCGCCATTGCTTTTACCACAACTATGGCATCTTCATACTTTAAATCTTCAGGAAACATTACGTTTTCTAACAACTCTTTTTTATATATTTTATTCCATGGAGCAAGGTTGATGTCTAGTAATAAATTAGGATTATCTTTTAAACTTGTATTTTTAAAATAAGGTACTTTAAAATCTGGTTCTATCTCTATTAAATCATCATCTTTTTCAAGTATTTTATGAAACTTACAAACAACTAAATCCAAATCATCTTTAATTGCCTTTTCATACATCTTTTCATACATGGTTTCATTTGTCCAGTCATCGCTATCTATAAAAGAAATATATTTACCCGTTGCTTTTTTAATCCCTAGGTTTCTATTATATCCGATTCCTTTATTAGTTTTGTTGTGGAAAACTTTTATTTTATCTTCGTATTTTTCCTCATATTCTTTTAGTATTTCGTTTGCGTTATCTTTTGATGCATCTTCTATAACGATTATTTCGATGTCTTCTAAAGTTTGCATAACTAAACTATCTAAACATCTTCTTAAGTATTTTGCCGTGTTATAAACCGGCACTATAACTGATACTTTTTTCATTTAACCACCTTCAAATACACGTTTAAGTTTAACTTCATTAAGTTTTTTTTTATTTTTCTAGTAAACGTATTTACCAAAACACCATTAAACGCGTTTGTTTTCTTTAACTCATGAACGTATATTTTTCTTTCCTCTTTTTTTAATTCTCTTGCTTTTACTATTACCGAGTTTGATATATAACTTAAATAATAATCATCATAATTATTTTTTTTACCAACGTTTTTAGAAAATAATCTTAAACTCTTATATTGATTTAACATGTCAAACGCTTTTTTTACGGTCTTTTTATAGTCGTTATTATTCATTATACTACCATTTCTTTGTATGTAGTGATAACCTACATAATCAATTGATTTAACTTTTCTTGCCTTATATATTACGTAAGGAATAAGCCCAAAGTCCTCATGATAAACGTCTTTTTTAAAACTAAAATTATTATCCAAATAGTACTCCGTTTTATAAACGTAACACCAAGCCGGTTCAACAAAATGGTAAGAGGAAACGTATTTAAAAGCATCATACCCTTTCATTTCATCAAATGCCTTTTCGTGGTACTCCACTTTATTTTTTCCGTTTTCATCTTCTGTTACAACCTGATACCTTAATATTTGAGCATCATTTATTTCCTTATCAATTTCCTTTAGCAAGTCCGTTTCAACATAATCATCACTATCTATGAAAAGTAGGTACTTACCACTTACTTTTTTAACGCCATTATTACGCGCCATACTTAAACCAGCGTTCGTTTGATTTATAACGATAACGTTGTCATACTTCTTTTCGTACGAAGATATTATTTCTTTACTATTATCAGTTGAGCCGTCATTAACTATGATTACTTCAAAATCTTTAAAAGTTTGATTAACAAGTGAATCTAAACACCTGTTTAAATACTTACCAGTATTATATACCGGCACTATAAAACTATATTTAGCCATTATTTATTCTCCATTACCTTTTCTATTAGTTCCATTCTTCTCTTATTAATATTTTCAAAGTTAGCATGTTCTTTTATTCGCTCTTTTTTTACCGATAATTCCTTTACTTTATCATAAATTGTATTTTCGTTTACAACGTATCCAAAACGGTTTGGAATGGATACATAATCATCTGATACGTCCATTGTTGTAATAATTGGTTTTTCTAATATGATTGCCTCGTTATAAACAACAGGAAAACCTTCATACCTAGAAGTCAATATTAAGTAATCCGCCCTTTTCATGTAAGGGTATGGATTCTTTTTTGCGCCAATAAACACCACGTTATCTAATTTATCCTTTTTTACCAGATCTTTATACATTTTCTCATCTGGCCCGTTACCAACGATCCAAAACACCGCTCTTACTTTATTCTCCATACATCTTTTAGCAACGTTAAATAGCAAGGTTAATCTTTTAGATGATTCGTCTAACCTACCTAAGAATAAAAATATTTTCTTGTTTGTGTTTTTAACATCTATATTTTTTAAAGATAACTTCATTATTCTTTCATAGTCAACCAAGTTATTTATGGTAACCATTTTAGTTTCCAAATCAGGATAAATATTAGCTAGATCTTTTTTAGACTCGTTACTTACAAAAATAATATGGTTGTACTTATTTATTTTTAAGTTATCAAAAAAAGCCTTGGTTTTTTCACTATCCTTATTATAAGCCTCATAATAATTACTATGTACGTATAAAATTTTATTATTAGATGATACTCTTGCAACAAAGCCACATGGTCCTGAATAAGTAGCATAACAAATAGAAGCATCATACCTTTTGTAATTACCTATTATAAACATAATTCTTTTAATTAAATTAATAATTCTTCTTAAAAATACGTTTTTTAATTTACTAACTTTGTATTCTTTTATAGATACAAAAGAAGGTACGTCTTTTAAAAACACTCCTTTTTTTTCTTCTAAAACAAGCGTCACGTTATATTTATCATAGTTAAAATTTTTAAGTAAGTTAACTAATGAAGTTTCTATTCCCCCAAAATCCAAGTTATATGATGAAATAAGTATACTTTTTTTCTTCATCTTTATCACCTAACATAATTATAATATATAACACTAATTTTTACAAATTAAAAAAACTCTAAATAGAGTTTCTTATCACTTTTTACTTACTTTTCTTTTAACGCCTTTTTCTAGGTGCCTTTACAAACGCGGACTCTTCCTCAGGAATAAAATTACTACACTTAAAAACGCTAATTACCGGAACTTCAACCCCAGAATCTGATAGTTTTAAATTTAAGTCCTCATCATTATCTAAATAAAAATCATCGGCACTAGATCTTTCTTTATATTCTTCTAAAGCGTCCTGATATTGTTTTCTAATTTCTTTATCAATTAATAAAATTTCTAATCCATCAGTAATATAAGGATAGTTTTCTAATGGTCTTTTTTCTTTGTCTCTTACTTTTGGACACCTTAACATGTTTACGCAGTCCCCACATATGTTTGCTTTAAAATGGATATTAAGCCCGTATTTTTTAAAGACGTAAGTATCCATTATTTTTGTTGCTTTTATTTTGTCGGTTAAATAACGTCTAACATTACCGGTATTAGTATCCTTTAATAAAAATTTTCCGTTTAAAGTATCGTGTTTTCCGTTGAATACAACTTGTAACTCTATATTGTACTTATCCATTTAATTCACCTCATTTAGTGCTTATGTATTACTTATTTTTAATGTTTTGTCAATTACTCATTGCATTTTTTTATCAAACATGATAGTATATATTCCCGAAAAAAGGGGTGAAAAAATGACCGAAATAAACCAAAAAATAATGGATATGATAAAGCAAAAAAAATCCATAGAAGAAATATCTAACATGGTAAACTTAAGCTACAAACAACTATATAATAGAGTTTCATCATTTAACAACCAAGGATATATTATAAACAAAGCTTATAATACCGATGGTACTTTATACTATACTTTAGATAATGATAACTGTTATCATTTAAATAATTCATTTGAATTATTTAACGAACAATCAGAAGTAAAATTTTTGGTAATATCCGATCTTCACATTGGAAATATAACCAGTGACGAAGAAGCGATAAACACGATATATAATTACTGTATAAAAAATGACATACACGTAATAATAAATTGTGGAGATATTTTGGATGGAACATTTTCTAGAACCAAACAGAAAATATCACCTGAAAATCAAGTTGAATACTTAGTAAAAAACTATCCTTTTGATAAAAGTATTTATAATTTTTACACCGCTGGTGACCACGATGAATCTTTATTAAATGATAAGTATATATCGCTATTTACCATTTTAGAAAAAAGAAGACACGATATTTGCCCTCTTTCATTAAATGATTCCGCATCAAAAGATAGCGTAATAAACCTAAATAACAACACAATAAAAGTATCGCACAAGGCCTCAGTATTTGAAGATAATAACATATCTAATGTCAAACTACATTTAGTAGGTCATAATCATACTTCAAAAACTATTTTTGAAGTAAACGAAACAAACCATGTTTCTCCTAGAATAATGGTACCCCCTTTATCCCGGGTTAGTATTGAAGGCGAAACAAACATTCCGAGAGCAATCGAACTGAACATATATTTAGATGATAAATTACATTTTAAACACGTTTTAAAAAGAGATCTACTAATACTAAATGATAAAACAATAAACGTAAGCGAAACAATTATTAATTATAACAAAAATATAATTAATGCTTTAGGATTTAATAAAAACCCAGATACGGAGTATGTAGATGATATGCCAAACACTCATAATCAAACTTTTAAAGATTCAGAAGAAAAAGAAATTGGTGAGTTAAGTGAGGAACAAAAGCAAAAATTAAGAGATTTCTTCGGACCTAATTTAGGGTCTAAAAAACTAGAAAGAAATGTGAAAAAGGTCAGAAGAAGAAAATAAAAAGTCACAAAAATAGTGACTTTTTATTGTGCTTATCGCCCGACAAAAACATCATATATTCTTTTATATTTATATCCTCGCTTTATAACTGTATCATCAGTTTCAATTATTCCCATCTCGCAAAGCCTATTGATTATGTTTGAAACCACATTTTTTGAAACACCAGATTCTTTTTCGACCTCTTTTTTTGTGAATACAACTTGTTTCATTATTACTGGCATTATCTTATATATGGACGCTCCATTAATACTTTCTAT
>CALVIH010000003.1 GCA_944329445.1 uncultured Bacilli bacterium
TTTTGTTGATAATTACATTTTACTAGACTTATCGCTTTTTTACTATATATATGTCTCACATCAATTGTAACACTACATTTTTTTTAATAGTCTTTTTCCTTTTATCTTTGATTTTAATGTATATATGTTATATAATATAAAATGTTGATAATGATGATAAGTCATGATTATTTGAATATATTTATAAGGATGGTAAAAATGAAAAAGAGTTTAGTTAAAAGATTATTAGTATTTTTTGTGGTTGTAGTTATATTTAGTTTAGTTTACATACCTCTTTTTAATGATATGAAATTCGGTCTTGATTTAAAGGGTGGTTTTGAAGTTTTATACCAAGTAAAAAGAAGTGATGGTGAAAAACTAACTACGAACGACTTAAATAGCACTTATGACGTTTTAAAAAGAAACGTTGATTCACTAGGCGTATCAGAGCCTGAAATAACGATTGAAGGAAATGATAAAATAAGGGTTAAGCTTGCTGGTGTAACTGACATAGAAGGAGCTAGAAAAGCATTATCAAACGTTGCTAACGTGTCTTTTAGGGACGTTGACGATAAACTTTTAATGGATGCAAGCGTTATTAAAGGAGCTAAACTTTCTTACGATGAAGAGGGTAATCCGGCCATATCCTTACAGGTTGCTGATAAAGAAAAATTCTTAAAGGCAACTACTGAAGTTAGTGAAAGAACCTCAGGTGAAAACGTAATGGTTATATGGTATAACTTTGAAAATGGAGTTAATTCTTACGAAAAAGACGCCGAAACTTGTGGTCAGGAAGATAGCATGTGTTTGTCTGCGGCAACGGTTTCACAAGGATTTTCTAGTGATGTTATTATAACTGGTAGCTTTGATAAAGAAGAGGCAGAAAATTTAGCTTCTAACATTAACGCTGGTTCTATATCAACTAAGTTAACCGAAATATCAAGTCAAAACGTTAACGCATCATATGGTCAAGGCGTTTTAACCAATACTTTTATTGCCGGCGTTGTTGGTATGGTGTTAGTAATTGTTTTCATGACTTTATTATATAAATTTGCTGGGTTCATTGAGGGCGTTAACTTACTTTTGTACATGCTTTTAGTAATGGGTGTCTTCTGGCTTATTGGCGGAGTATTAACGCTTCCTGGTATTGCGGCCTTAGTACTAGGTATCGGAATGGCAGTGGACTCATGTGTTATTACAAACGAACGTATTAAAGAGTCGTTAGAGAAGGGAAATGGTTTAAAAGTAGCTTTCAAAGAGGGAAACAGTGAGTCTTGGAGTTCCATATTTGATGCTAACGTAACAACTTTGATAGTTGCAATTGTGTTATTTATTTTTGGTGAAAGTTCTGTTAAGGGATTTGCAACCATGCTTATGATAACCATCTTTGCAACCATGTTTGTCATGGTATTCCTAAACAGAATAATTTTGGATAAGTTTGTTAAAACGAAGTATTTTGATGAGAGTCCTAACAAGTTTGTAAGATTTTTAAAAATAAATAAATCTCCTATGAAGAAACCTAACATTAAATCCATTCGTATTACGAAAAGATGCTTTACGATAACAATAATATATTTAATAATTGGTATTACTTATCTTTTGATTAATGGCTTTAATCTAGGTATTGACTTTAGGGCAGGTTCTGATGTTACCATTAAAGCCGATAATATAACAGAAAAAATGGTGGAAAGTGATTTTAAAAAGTTGGATTATGAAGTTGTTTCTATTGAAAAACAAAGTAATGATGAAATATATGTAAGGTTAAATACAGAACTAAAGGAAAAAGGCATTAACAAGGTTAATGAATATTTTGAAGATAAATATGATGCTCAAACGGAAATAAACGTAGTAACTGACGTCGTAAAGCAGGATTTAATTAAAAATGCATTTTATTCGGTTATTATTGCAAGCATCGCAATCATAATTTACATATCATTCAGGTTTACTTTTAGTTATGCTATATCATCAATTGTTACACTACTTCATGATGTAATCGTTGTAATGGCGTTATTTTCGGTATTTAAAATAGAAGTAAACGTTATATTTATTGCTGCTATTTTAACGATAATTGGATACGCAATCAATAACACGATCGTTGTGTTTGATAGGGTAAGAGAAAACATTAAAAATTACAAAGGTAAAATGACTAAGGAATCATTAAAAGGTATTGTTGATGATAGTGTATCTGAAACTCTTACAAGATCTTTGTATACGACACTCACCACATTAATACCAGTTATATGTTTGATAGTTCTTGGTTCAAAAGGAATCTTACCATTTAACTTAGCGATAATTTTTGGCCTTGTCATTGGATTTTATTCATCGGTTATTCTAGCACCACAATTATGGTATTTAATTGAAAGCAGAAAGTTAAAAAGTGAAAATGACAATAAGCTTTTAGATGCAAAGAAAAACAAAAATAACGAAAGTGCTTCGAAAAAGAAAAATAATGTAAAAAACGAAAGTAGTAAAACTAAAGCTGCTAAAAAAAAGAAGAAAAAGTAAAAGAAGGTGTTTAAAGTTGAAGCAAAAGGAAGAGGCGTATACGCTTGATGACTTGCTAAAAAAAGCTAAAACTTACATAAAGAACGAGGAAGATATAGACCTAATTAAGAAGGCCTATGATTTTGCGAGTAAGGCACATGCTGGTCAACTTAGGTTAACCGGTGATGATTACATGTTGCACCCTTTAAACGTCGCTTTGATTTTAACGGAAATCTACGCTGACGCACAAACTCTTGCAACCGCTTTACTTCATGACGTAATTAACTTTACAGACGTAACCATTGAAGATGTTGAAAAAGAATTTGGCACCGACATGAAAAAGCTAGTTGATGGTATATCCAGAATAAATAAGCTTTCGCTATCGGCTGATAATGAAACCTTGGTTTCCTATCATAAAAAGATATTGGTTGGTTTATCTGGAGACGTTCGTATTATCATACTAAAAATAGCCGATCGTCTTCATAACATGAGAACGTTATGGGCAATACCGGAGAAAAAAAGGAAGGAAAAGGCTAAGGAAACTCTTGAAATATTAGTGCCAATTGCACATCGTTTAGGTATTAATCACATTAAAAGTGAATTAGAAGACCTAAGTTTAAAATACTGGAAACCAGAAGTTTATAATGACATCTTAGAAAAACTTAGCGAATCAAGGCAAGAACTTGATAAATCGGTTGATAAGATGATGGACAGTGTTTCTAAAATATTAGACGAAAATAATATCCCACACGAAATGAAGGGAAGAAGTAAAAGCGTATATAGTATTTATAACAAGCTTCAGAAAGGAAAGACTTTTAACGAAATATATGATATCTTAGCACTTCGTTACTTTGTTAACACCGTAGCTGAGTGTTATTTGGCACTTGGTGCAATTCACGCGAAGTTTAAACCAGTACCAAAACGATTTAAGGATTATATAGCAAGACCAAAGTCTAATGGGTACCAGTCTCTTCACACGACCGTGTTCGGTGTGGATGGTAAATTATTTGAAATACAAATCAGGACCTACGAAATGGATAAGGTTGCTGAGTATGGTGTTGCATCACACTGGTCTTATAAAGAACATGGTGTAAACAAAGTAAATGACATGGAACTTAAGTTAAAATCGTTTAGAACAGTAATTGAGCTTAACGAACAACAAGTAGAAGGAGAAGAGTTTGTTAATACCGTTAAAAACGAAGTCTTTAATCCGACCAACATATACGTTTACACTCCCAAAGGTGATGTATTTGAATTTCCAATTGGTTCAACCCCAATAGATTTTGCATACCGTGTTCATACGAGCGTAGGACATCAAATGGTGGGTGCCATTGTTAATAACAACATCGTGCCACTTGATTATAAATTAAAGGATGGAGACATCGTTAAGATAAATACTAATAAAAATAGTAAGGGCCCTTCTCAGGAATGGATTAACATAGCTTACACTACTAGTGCCAAAAATAAAATTAAAGCGTTTTTTAGTAAGATTGATAAAGAAAAAACAACTGCTGACGGAAAAGAAATGCTATTAAAAACAATAAGACGTAAGAAATTATCCGTTAATGACATCATGGATGATAAAAAAATCCAAATTGCTCTTGATGATTTAGGACTTAATAATGAAAATGAATTGTATTACGAAATCGGAATTGGAAAATATAACCCAACTAGTATTATTAAAACTATATTAGGTGAGAAAGAAGAAGAAAAAAGAGCCCTAGAAAAGGTATTAAAGTATTCTTCTAAAACAATGGAAGGTTCTGGAGATATAATAGTTGATGGGATGGATGATATAAAAGTGTCTTTTGGTGGTTGTTGTATGCCGGTTAAGGGTGATGACGTTGTTGGCTACATCTCAAAAGGAAAGGGTATTACCATTCACCGAAGAACTTGCCATAACATATGTGACTTAAACGAGCGCATAATACCAGTTCATTGGAATGAAAACGTAAGTAAGAAATATGTTACGAACGTTATTATATACGCTGAAAAAAAGGATAATCTACTTTTAGACATAATTTCTAAAACCTCTTCAATGAACATTGGGGTTAAAAGCGTTAACACCATCACCAACACGGATTATAACGCGTATGATTTAGATGTTTTGGTTGACTCAAAAGAAACCCTTGATAAATACATAAACACAATTGGACAATTAAACTATGTAACAAGTGTAGAAAGAGGAAATAAATAATGAAGGTTATCGTTCAAAGAAGTAAGGAAGCAAGTGTTACCGTAGAGAAAAAGAAAGTAGGAATAATAGATTATGGATTTGTTTTACTAGTTGCGTTTACTCATGGTGATGATGATAAAACGGTTGAAAAAATGGTTGATAAAATAACAAACTTAAGGATATTTTCAGATGAAAATGATAAGCTTAATCTAAGTTTAAAAGACGTAAAAGGAAGTGTTTTATCGATATCACAGTTTACCTTGTACGCAAAGCTAAACGGAAGAAGGCCATCATTTACGGATGCGTTAGATTATAAAGAAGCTAAAAGGTTATATGCGTATTTTAATGACGTTTTATCATCATACGATATAAACGTTCAAAAAGGAGAGTTTGGTGCTGACATGAAGGTTAGTCTAATAAACGATGGCCCGGTTACGATTATCATTGATAGTAATGATTTTTAATGATTGTAAAATAAAGTAATTTTTTAGAAAACACTTTATTTTTAAAAAATTATAGGATATAATTAAATCATAGGAGGATATTATGACAATAGCTTTAATAATTATTGCGGTTATCGTGGTTTTATTAATTATCTATTTTGTAGCTACGTATAACTCACTTGTTGGATTAAGAAACAAAGTACAAGATCAGTGGTCACAAATTGACGTGGTGTTAAAAAACAGAAATGATTTAATACCTAACTTAGTAGAAACCGTAAAAGGTTATGCTAAACATGAAAAAGAAACCTTGGATGCGGTAATCGACGCAAGAAGTAAAGCAACCAGTGCTAATACTAAGGAGGAAGAAATTAAGGCTGCCGGTGAAGTAACCGAAGCTTTGGGAAGATTATTTGCTTTGGCAGAAAATTATCCTGATTTAAAGGCAAACCAAAACTTCTTGGATTTGCAAAACAAACTAAATGAAGTTGAAGAGAAAATACGTTTTGCAAGGCAGTTTTATAATGATTCAGTTTTAACTTATAAAAATAAACTTGAAATGTTTCCGTCAAATATAGTAGCTAACATGTTCGGTTTTAAACCTGAGGCTTTCTTTGAGGCAACGGAAGAAGAAAGAAAAAACGTACAAGTTAAATTTTAGTCTACTGTTTTAGTAGGCTTTTTTCTTTAAGGAGGAGTGTATGAGAAAATTATCTAAAGTAGTATTTTTATCGGTAATTTTATTTATTTTTCCGTTGGTTGTAAAGGCTAATAGCATATCAAAAATAAATATGGATATATACCTAGATGATAACGGAACGGCGCATGTTACCGAAACCTGGAGTGCTAACTTAAACCAAGGAACGGAAGGGTATAAACCTTACTACAATATTGGTAATGCAAAAATAACCAATTTTAAAGTCAGTGAAAATGGTAAAGAGTACACCTATGATGATTACTGGAATACTAACGCAAGTTTTGATGATAAGGCCTATAAAAACGGAATTAATTATATTTCAAATGGCTTAGAGTTATGTTGGGGTATTTCTGAGTATGGTTATCATGATTACGTTTTAACGTATGACATTGAAGGCTTTGTTGCAAGTCTTACTGATGCTGACATGATATACTGGACACTAATTCCTTATGAATTATCCTCAAAACCAGGTGATGTTCATATTAAAATATACGCCGATGATTATTTCAGTCAGGATTTAGACGTTTGGGGTTATGGTAATTACGGAGGTACCGCATACGTATACGATGGTTATATCGAAATGAATTCAGAAGGAACACTAGATTCTAATGAGTACATGACGATACTGGTTAAATTTGATAAAGAAACTTTTAATACGCATAATAAACTTGATCAAGACTTTAATTATTATTTAGATATGGCCGAAGAAGGAGCTGAAGAATATAAAAAAGTTACTATTGATATTGGAGCAATTATAAGTTTTATTTTTCAGATATTTTTCTGGGGCATTTTAATTATTTCTATTGTTAAAGCAGTAAAGAAGGCAAACAATAGTGTTGGTACAAGAGTGTTAGATTTTGGTCCTAATGGTAAAACGCTTCCTAAAGAAGTTCCAAACATTAGAGATATACCATTTAACAAAGATATTAACCATACGTTTTGGGTAGCAAGTGCATATAGATTAAATAGTAAAAAGACTGATTTTTTAGGAGCTATACTCTTAAAATGGTTAATGCAAAAGAAAATCTCTATTAAAAAAATAGAGACTGGTTTATTTAAGAACAAAGAAGAAACAGCAATAGATTTATCTAAAGAAGAAGTTTTTGATAACATTCTTGAACTAGAATTATATAAAATGATGAAAGAAGCTAGTGAAGATGGTATTTTAGAATCAAAAGAGTTTGAAAAATGGTGTAAGAAAAATTATAAAACTATTCTTTCATGGTTTGATAAAGTAATTGATGAAGAAACAGATAAGTTAACTAATCAAGGTAAAATTACATTAACGAAGAAAACTACGATGAAGGTATTTAAATCAAATGTTTTAGCAGTTAATTCATCATTGAAAGAAGACGCAATTAAATTAAAAGGTTTAAAAAACTTTTTAGAAGAATTTTCTAGGATGGATGATAAAGAAGCAATTGAAGTAAATTTGTGGGAATATTATTTAATATATGCTCAAATTTTAGGAATTGCTGATAAAGTAGCTAAACAATTTAAAAAGTTATATCCAGAATTAATTGAAAATACTGAATATGGATATACTTATAACGATATTATATTTATAAATATGATAAGTTTTCGTGGCATGAATATGGCAACAAGTTCGATGCAACGAGCCCAAAGCTATTCTTCTGGAGGTGGAGGATTTTCATCAGGAGGCGGAGGAGGAGGTTCCTTCGGCGGCGGAGGCGGCGGAGGCGGCTTCCGATAAGCTATTGACTAAAACTTAAAATTATTATAAACTATAACTAGTTTTAGTAAGAAGTGACATCTTACAATATAAATAAAACTAAGACAATTAAATATTTAAAACAAGAGCACTTATGTGAAATAGGGTGGCACCGTGGACTTATTTAGTTCATCCCTATAACTTAAGGCTCTTTTTATTTAATAGGAGGAATTATGATAACGAAACCAAAAGGAACGAAAGATATTTATGGAAAAGAAGCTAAAAAATGGCAATATGTAAGTAAAGTAATCGATGAAGTTATGGAAAAATATAACTATAATTACATACGTGTTCCTGTATTTGAATCAAGTGAATTATTTCATAGAGGAGTTGGAGAAACAACTGATATAGTAACAAAAGAAACTTATGATTTTACTGATCGTGGTGGAAGAAATATGACATTAAGACCAGAAGGAACTGCTGGTGTAGTTAGAAGTTATATTGAAAATAAAATGTATGGAGATGTTAATCAACCAGTAAAATTATATTATAACTGCCCAATGTATCGTTATGAAAGACCACAAGCTGGAAGGTATAGAGAACTTACTCAGTTTGGATACGAACTAATCGGAAGTGATGATCCTTTATCAGATGCAGAAGTAATAAGTCTTGCGGTTAACATTTATAAAATCCTTGGTCTAAAAGGAATAAAAGTTAACGTTAACACTCTTGGTGATCAAGAATCAAGAGATAATTATAGAAAGGCCTTGATAAAGCACTTTAAACCACACGTAAATGAATTATGTGAAGATTGTAAGGAAAGATTGGAAAAAAATCCTCTTCGTATTTTAGATTGTAAGGTTGATCAAGATAAAGAAGTTATGAAAACCGCTCCTAAAACAATTGACTATTTGAATGATGAATCTAAAGAAAGATTTGAAAAAGTAAAGGAATATCTAGAGATTATGGGCGTAGAATACGTAGTTGATCCATCAGTTGTAAGGGGACTTGATTATTATAATCACACCGTGTTTGAAGTCGAGGCAAAAATAGAAGGTTTTGGGGCTCAAAACGTTATCGGAGGAGGCGGAAGATACAACACCTTAGTAGAACAAATAGGTGGTCCTAAAACACCTGGAATTGGTTTTGCTGCTGGGTTTGACAGACTAATGCTTGCATTAGAATATGAAAAAGTAAACATTCCGGTTCAAACAAGCGTTGACTTATTCTTGTTATACGTAAACGAAGATGAAAAAAAATACGCAGCATATCTAACTAACGAGCTTAGAATGAATGGTTTTATCGTTGAAACTGATTATTTAAACAGGAGTTTAAAGGCAGGCTTTAAGCAAGCAGACAGGTTGAATAGTAAGTTTACCATCGTGTTAAATAGTGAGGATTTAAAACAAAACGAAGTTAAAATAAAAAATAATAAAACAAAGGAAGAAGACGTTATTTCACTAGATGCGATTATTTATTATTTAGATGAAAACATAACCGAAGAAGACGATTGTAGCTGCGGTGCTAGTGAAGAACATAATTGTAATTGTGGTGATAAATGCAAGTGTCATAAGGAGGATTAAACATGATAGATTATAAAAAGTGTATAAATAAGAAAATAACAATATCTGGTTTTGCTGAAAAAGTTAGAAACTTACAATGGGTACAATTCATTGTACTTAGAAACGAAGGTCAAAGAATCCAGGTTACGATTGAAAAGTCCATTCCAAAAAACCAAAAAATGGTTGAAATAGTAGATAAACTAACAAACGAATCAACCATTACGGTAACAGGAACCATAAAGGAAAATGAGAAGGTTAAAATGGGGGGTATGGAGTTAATTCCTGATTCCATTGAGGTTACTAGCTCTTCAGCACCAGAACTTCCAATTAACATAGCAAATAAGGATGCTGCTTTAATTGATACCAGAATGGACAATCGTTTTCTTGATTTAAGAAATGACGTTAACTTTCATATATTTAAAATACAAACCGAATTTGTGCGTGCGATGAGACAGTATTTATATGATAATGATTTTACCGAGATACATACCCCAAAATTAATTGGCGCCGCATCAGAATCAGGTAGTGAAGTTTTTGAGGTTAACTATTTTGGAAACAAAGCATACCTTGCTCAATCACCGCAGTTTTATAAACAAATGGCAATTGCGGCAGGGTACGAAAGAGTCTTTGAGGTAGCTCCTTGTTTTCGTGCGGAAAACTCAAACACCAATCGTCACGCAACCGAATTTACTTCGTTTGATTTGGAGTTTGCAAACATCAATTCATATGAAGATGTCATGAAGGTAGAAGAAGAACTTTTAGTTACAGGTCTTACCGCGGTAAAAGAAAAATATGGTGATTTGATTAAAGAATTATATGGTGTGGACGTTGTTATTCCAACAATTCCTTTTCCAAGGATAGATTTACAAGATTTGTATAAAGAGCTAAGTGAAAGATATGGTTATAAGGTGCCTGATCATGATATTGGAGATATGAATGCCGAAGCAGAAAAACTAACTAGTAAATACGCTAATGAAGTTTATGGTCATGAGTTTATCTTTGTAACTGGTTTTAGTAAAACAAAAAGGCCTTTCTACCACATGAGAAAAGATGGTATTCCTCAAGGATACGACCTTATCTGGAGAGGTACAGAAATTACTACCGGAGCACAAAGAGAACATCGTTATGACGTGTTAGAAGAGCAAGCTAAAGAAAAGGGTCTTGGCGAAGACATTAAGTTTTATAAAGACTTCTTTAAGTATGGTTGCCCACCACACGGAGGTTTTGCGCTTGGAATCGATAGGATGACCATGCTATTATTAGGTCTACCTTCACTTAAGGAAACCATGTTCTTATTTAGGGGACCTAATAGATTAACACCATAGTTGATACATAAAGGAGGGTTTATGGAAAATAAAGATTACGTTCAAAAGGCGTTTGATAAAATAAATGCAAGGAAAAAATTATACGACGAAAAAAAAGAAATAATAAATGAAAAGATTACTTTTTTGGAAGAGTACATTAAGGAAAATGATGATAAAATAGAGAAAGAGGTAATCAATGATGGTTTTACAAGCCTACTTAAAGTTGAAATGTGGGCTTATTATGGATTAGCGTTTTTCAGTGTTCCTTTTCTTGCAAAAGAAGATGAATTATTATTTTCATTCCTTTGTTTTTTAAGTGGTGAGGTTATCCAAAATATTATAACTTCTACTTACGAGTCATCGCCTTCTTTAATAGAATTAGATAGAAAGTATAGACATTTAACAAAAGAAAAGAAAAAAGCGGAAAAAATGATTTATAAATTATATAAAAAATTAGGTGTATTTAAAAGAGGCTACGAGGAAAGTTCTTATAAGGACGTTGAAAGATTGTTTTCCGATGAAGGATTAAATTACCATGACAAAGATGAACAACATCAAAATGATTATTCTAAAATAATGACCAACAATAAGTGTTAAGAAAAGTATATTTAAGATTATAAATATACTTTTTTATTGTTTTTTAGAAGAAAATAATATATAATTAACTTAGATTAAGAATAGGAGTGGGAGTATGAAGGAAGAAATATTGGGTCTAGAAGCAGACTTTGCTAATAACGAATATTTTGGTACTAACGTATGGACCGAAGAAAAGTATCGCGTTTTAAGCGGAAGCGTACCCGTACTTTTATCTGCTCCACACGCTGTTAATCAAATTCGTGGTGACGACGTAAGGGATGCTGAAAAATACACAGGTTCTTTAGTAAGGTACTTATGTAATGCAACTAGTTCTTACGGAATATTTCAACTTTTCACTCACGCTGATCCTAACACGGACGAAGAAAATGATTATAAAAACGGCGTTATTAACCTTGTAAACGCTTACAACATCAAACTACTTATTGATGTTCATTCAAGCACATTTAAGGATGATACTGTTTTAGATATAGTAACAAACGCAAGAGAAACATTACGTGGAATGAATAATTTATATGATAAACTAAAAGAATTAGGAGCTAAATATAACGTAAAAGTAGACGAACAAAACGTTCCTAATAAAGAAAAAGAAAACGAAATAATTACCGTATCATCTTTACTATGTAACATCCCATCGATTAGGATTGTTATTAATAACAAAAAGCTTGACGTTTTAAACGATGAAAAGACGTTTGAAAACATCATTAAGGTAATTGAAGAATTTATTTCATACTTCAATTATTCTTACTGTAAACTTTCGCAATAAATGTTGAATATTATATTGCTATCGTGGTATAATATAATTGACCTGAAGGTATCGTGAGCTGGCACATTTAACCCGCTAAATATTATAAGGGAATCAGAATCAATGGTGGTGTTCATGCTTAACTATGATTAAGAAGTCTAAAGCCATTGTGGGATGCCCACCTGCGAGATGTGCAGGTTTATCTTGTCAGTAAAACGACCCTTTGGGTCTTTTTTATTTGCAAATGTTAAATAAAAAATATATAATTGTTTAGGGAGAAAAAAATGGAACAATTTAGCAGAACCGAAAAAGTAATTGGAAAAGAAAAAGTTAATTTATTAAAAGGTACCTCAGTTCTTGTTGTAGGAGTTGGGGGAGTTGGTGGAATGTGTGTTGAAATGCTCGCTAGAAGCGGTATTGGAAACATAAGCTTAATTGATTATGATACGTTTGAATGTTCTAACCTTAATAGACAAATCTTAAGTACAATTGATAATATTGGTGAAAGTAAAGTAGCTATTGCAAAAAAAAGAATTAATAGTATTAATCCTAATTGTAATATAAAAACATATAACTATAAAATAGATGTAAATTTTAGTGGATTAGAAGAAAAGATAGATTATATTGTTGATGCTTGTGATGATATTAAGGCGAAAATAGTACTTATTAAGTATGCACTAAACAATGATATAAAAATAATATCATGTTGTGGGACAGGTAATAGAATGGAGCCTCAAGCTCTTAAAATTACAAACGTTTGGAAAACTGAATACGATCCATTAGCAAAAAAACTTAGAACAGAACTTAGAAAAGAAAAAATAAATTATAAATTACCAGTTGTGTGCTCTTCGGAAAAACCTTTGGTTAAAACACAAGGAGAAATAGGATCGGTTGCAATGGTTCCTAATGCGGCTGGTATATTACTTGCAAGTTACGTAATAAATGACGTTATAGAAAGGTAGATTTAGATGTATTAAAAAACTAAAATATTAGCATATAAATTTATTGATAGTAAAAAAGTAGATAACTCGCAACAACACAAGATTATCGCAACCCAAAAAAGGATATTTAAAAAATTAAAGATAAAAAATAATTAGTTTTATTATTGTATAAATATTAATTAAATGATACAATTATTTATGTAATAATAGGGAGTTGAATTTATGAGAAAGAAAAGTATATTATTATCTTTTATTATATGTATGTTTATGTTTATAGGTAGCGTAAATGCTGAATCTAGTATTACTTGTACTCCTACTAATGCATACATAGGAGACCAAATTACTTGTTCAATTAAAACTGATGAACCAGTTGAAGTTAGTTCTAAACTTGATGTTGTGGCGGGAGATACCACTTTAACAAAGGATGGTAACATTGTTTATAAAGCATCTGCCGAGGGGACCTATGATATCATTATAAAAACAATTGATCCTGGATACACCAACACCGTTAAAGTTCAGGTTAGAGCACAAACAACTACCACTAGAACAACAACAACGACAACTAAGGCTAAGTCGGATAATAATTATTTATCCACCATTACAATTAATGGAGAGGAAATAGATGATTTTTCTAGGGGTGCCTCAAAATATTTTGTTGAAGTTGAAAATGATGTTACGAAAGTTACTTTAAATGCTAAGGCGGAAGACGAAAATGCTAAAGTTGAAATTGATGGACCTAGTAGTTTACAGGTTGGTGATAATGAATATACCATATCAGTTACATCGGAAAATGATACAACGAAGTTTTACAAAGTAATCGTTACCAGATTAGATGAGGAAGAATCTTCTAACACCAGAATAAAAAACATAAAAATAAAAGGGTATCGCTTTAACTTTGATAGGAATTCCAAAACGTTTTATCTAAACATTGATAAAGAGGATACCGAACTTGATATAATGGTTACGTTAAGTGATGATAGTTCAAGCTATGAAATAGAAGGTAATGAGAACCTTGAGGATGGAAGCGTAATTAAAATAATAGTAACAGCAGAAGATGGTAACACGGATACTTATAGAATCATAATTGAAAAAAAGGACACGAATTACGTTCCGTTTATAATTGCGGGTATTATTATTTTAATAATAGTTGGTTTGGTAATATTCTTTGTTATTAGAAAGAACAAGAAGAAAAAAGAAGAGGGTAAAAAAACCAAAGAAAAAGAAGCGAGGAGCAAAAAAACACCTAATAAACCTGAAGTAAAAGAAAAAGATTATCAAGAAGAGAAAACCATCGAAATGCCAGCAATCAGTGGTGAAAGTACCGAATCTGACGTTACATCAGAAGATTTACCAGAAGATGAAGACGATTTTGACGTTCCTTTAATCGATAATGACGAAGAGGAGGAAACCAGAATACTTTCGTATGCTGAAAGAGAAGAATTAGAAAGAACTAAAGCTTTAAACGACGATGATATAGGAAGCGTTATCGATGAAGAATTAGAAAAGAAATTGTCATCTAACGACGATGACGAAGAAGAGTATTATTAAATAAAGAAGAATCAATTTTGATTCTTCTTTATTCTTTCTATGTTACTTAATGTTGTGGCCAATACTTTTTCATATTTATTGTTCTTGGGCTTATAATAAACTCTATTTTTTAACTCATCTGGCAAGTATTGTTGAACCACGTAACTCCCAGGATAATCATGAGGATATTTATACCCGAATGCTTGAGCGTTAATATGTGTTGGAACCTTTCCTATGTTACCATTTTCTACGTCTTTTAAAGCAAGGTCTAAAGCTACGTGCCCACTATTTGATTTTGGGGATAAACACAGATCAATCACCATGTCTCCAAGAGGAATTCTAGCCTCTGGAAGCCCGATTCTTTCACATGCGTTTATGCATGCGTCAACTCTTACTCCCATGTTAGGATTTGCAAGTCCTATATCTTCGTATGCTATTACCGTCATTCTTCGGTAGATACTATCTAAATCACCGGAAGATATTAGTCTTGCTAAGTAGTGTAACGCAGCGTTTACATCGGATCCTCTAATGGATTTTTGAAAAGCAGATAAAACGTCATAATGACCGGTTTCGTCTTCATCCATTGGGCTTGATGCTTTGCTATTTATGGTTTTTATTATTTCTTCGTTTATCTTTTTATCGCTGGTGCTATAGTAAGCTACTTCAAGTAGGTTAAGAGCAAACCTAAAGTCTCCGTTTGATAATGACGCCATTAAATTAAGTGATTTGTCATCTACTTTTACATCCTTTAAGAACTTTGTAGCTCTTTTTAATCCTTTTATAATTTCTTCTTTCTTTAAAGGAAGTAATTCGAATATTTGACATCTGCTTCTGATTGCTGGATTTATTTTGTGATAGGGATTAGAAGTAGTAAGACCTATTAGCGTAATAAGCCCGTTCTCTAACAAAGGAAGTAAAAGATCCTGTTTGTCTTTATTTAGTCTATGAATCTCATCAACGACCAAAACGATGTTTCCATAAATTTTAGTTTCTTCAAACACAATTTCAAAGTCTTTCTTATTGTTTACAACAGCGTTTAAAAAGCGGTGTTTTACATCTAGTTCACTTACTATTGCATTAGCAATGGAAGTCTTACCAACACCAGGTGGACCATATAGAATCATTGAAAATAACTTCTTATTTTTTACTAAGTTTGTAAGTATTTTATCTTTTCCTATTAAATGTTCCTGGCCAATTACTTCTGATAGTTTTTTAGGCCTTAAAACGTTCGCTAATGGTTCGTTATTCATTTGTATTACCTCGCTTTATAATTAATTATAACACATCATAATCGTTATTGACAAAAGAAGTAAATAATAGTATTTTGATAATGGTAGGTGGTACATATGAACAAGAGATTATTAAATAAGTTTAAAGCTTATGTGGATGATACAATTAATAATGAAGAGTATAAAAATAAAGTATATAATATTTTTAATGATTACATAAGTTCTAAAAAGAAAAAGTATGCCAAAACATATGAAAAAGAAATAGTAAAAGATGTATTGCTTCATTGTGTTGATGAATTTAAAAGTAGGTTGAACAAATTAATGAGTTATAAGGATAACATGCTTAAGTTTATTGATTTTATAAGAGAAAATAAATATAAGTACAATGCATCGTACTTATCGGGTGAAGATAAAGCGTTATATAATTTAATTAATACAGATAATTTTGACGTAGATGAATATATTTTAAAAAATGATATCCTAGATGTTTTTTCTTTTTTTAGTAAAACTTATAACCTTGCCGTAAGGTTTGGTTTACCAGAGAAAAAGCAAACGCCTAATGATAATTTAGCATTCGTTGATGATGATGTTCCTGAAACAATAAAAGATGGTATAAAAGCAGTAGAATAAAACGTTGGTGATAACATGAAAAAAGAAATAGAAAATTACATTAATTTTGTGTACATTGAAAAAAAACTAAGTGATAATACAAAAAAAGCATATGAAAATGATTTAAATTACTTCTGTGATTATTTAAAAGACAAAGATATCAGCGCTGTTACAACAAAAGACATAAAAGGGTACATAAAGTATCTTAATGATGCTGGTGAAAAAGATAAGACGATTGCAAGAAAAATAGTAAGCATAAGAACCTTTTTCGATTATCTGATGCGCGAAAAAACAATTGATGTTAATCCTTGCGAGAAAATAGAGTCTCCTAAACTTAAAAAAACGCTTCCCAAGACTTTGAACGAAGAAGAAATAAATAAGTTACTAGACATTAATCCTAAAACGCCGTTAGAGTGGCGAAATAAAGCTATGCTCGAGTTAATGTACGCAACTGGTCTTAGGGTATCTGAGTTAGTTGAATTGGAAGTAAATGACGTTAATTTAACGGACAACTACGTTAGAGTGTTTGGTAAAGGAAAAAAAGAAAGAATCGTGCCAATGGCTGATATAACTACTAAAGTAATGAAAACATACTTAAACGATCATAGGCAATCATTATTAAAGGGTTATTTAACTGATAAAGTTTTTATAAGTAGCTACGGAAAAGGAATGACAAGGCAAGGTTTTTTTAAAGTACTTAAGAAAATTGCAAAAGAAAAAGAAATAAAAAAAGATTTCTCACCACATACTTTAAGACACTCTTTTGCAACGCACTTACTTGAGCATGGTGCTGATTTAAGAGCAATTGGTGAGATGTTAGGACACGAAAACATTAAGACGACACAAATATACACACATATATCTAATAATAAAATAAAAAAAGATTATGATGAATTTCATCCAAGAAATAAAATGATATAAAGGTGAAATATGAAAGATAGGGTAATTTTATTTTTTTGTGACATATCTGGTACTTTTAGTGAGGATTTACAATTAAAAAATAATAAATCAAATTATAAACAACTAAGAGATTTATTAGAAAAAAGAAGAAAATTAGTAAATGCAGATAAGGTTATTTTTAGTATCATAACTTCTGAAAATAATACTTCAAAAATGTTTAAGTACATGGCTATTTTTGAAGAGTTTGTATCAACTAGTAGGGTTGTTTTGGGTTCTTGTTTTATGCAAGCTCAAAAAATCACATTAAAAAACAAAAAGTTCTATATTGATAATAGCGTTTCTTTTAAATTGCAAGATAAAATAATAAAAATGAAAAAATACATAGAAAAAACACAAAATAATTATGATGTTGTCGAGATTGATGTAGCGGATGATTTTGCAAACGAAACCTGGATTGATAATTTAAAAGAATCATCAAAAAATATTAATGTTAATATTTTTATTCCATCTCATCCTAAAAGTCTTAATCCTAACGTTTACACTTCATTTTATACTGACATTACCGGTTTAGTAGATGCGATAGAAAAATCTATAGCTCCACCAACGACTTTTTATGATAAGGATGAAAAACAGGATTTAAAGAAATAATTTATTATGATTAAAAGCATATAAATTAACTAGGAGGTAAATAATGCCAAATAGTGTTTTATATGCTTTTATTTTATCTTTTCTAGCAGGTTTATCTACCGTTATAGGTGCATTGATAATTTTTTTTGACAAACGTAAAAACAACAAAATAGTTACAATCTCTCTTTCGTTTGCAGCGGGTGTTATGATATGTGTTTCGTTTACTGATTTGTTGCCTAATTCATATAAGATGATGCTTGATGGTACTAGCGTTTTTCCCAAGGTAATGTTAACTCTTATTTTTATGGTGATAGGGGTAATAATATCAATGTTAATAGATAAATATTTACCATCGGACTATGAAAGTAAAGATAATAAAGGGTTGTATAAAATTGGAATAATAAGTATGGTTGCAATTATTTTACATAACATACCAGAAGGAATTGCAACTTTTATAACTTCATCTAACAACATAAGTCTTGGTATAACTTTAAGCTTAGCAATTGCGCTTCATAACATACCAGAAGGAATATCTATCGCGGTACCTATTTACCACTCAACTGGAAGTAAGCTTAAAGCAATTATGTATGCATTACTTTCTGGTATGAGCGAGATGGTTGGAAGCATTTTGGCATATTTCTTTTTAGCACCATTAATAAACGAGCATGTAATGGCCTCTTTATACGCTATTATTGCGGGCATAATGATTCATATTTCAGTTTATGAACTTATACCCGGTGCTTATAAAGAAAGTACCTTAAAGGGTGTTATAAAATACTTTTTAATTGGTTTTGCAATAATGATAGTAAGTCATTTACTTATGGGATAAAAGTGTGTTATTATATATCTGGTGGAAAATATGTTGGATGATATTATTTGTAAATATAATAAATATGATATAGGTTTTTATGCCGAAGATAAATACGAAAATAAATTAGAATATAATTCAAATAAATTGTTTGAAACAGCTAGTTGTTGTAAAGTATTTATTTTAATTGAATACTATAAGCAAGTATTCTTAAAGAAAATAAAATGGGATAATATTTTTGAATATAATAAGGAAGATAACATAATTGGTAAAAATTCAGGTGTAATAAAAGATTTTACTTATGGTATCAAATTAAGAACCGAAGATTTAGCAACACTTATGATTTTATATAGTGATAATATTGCAACAAATAAATTAATTGATTATCTTGGTTTAGAAAATATAAATGAAACTATTAAACAGTTAGGATTAAAAAACACTAAAATATTACATAAACTTGATTTATTAAAATATAAAAAGTTTGGCGTTACAACACCTAAAGAATATGCAAGTATTTTCAAAATGATATTGCAAGGTAAAGCTTATAACAAATGGGTTTCCAAAAAGGTATTGAACCTTTTAAAGAAGCAAACCCGAAGTGATATGATAAATAAAGGCCTTCCACAATATGATCTATTATTCAAAGGTAATAAAAATGAAAGTATAATAAACTATGTAGCTTCTAAGTCTGGGAGTGTAGTGTACATTGGAACTGATATGAAAAATTGTAGAAATGATGGTGGGGTTATTGCGACTAAGTATGGTAATTATATTATTTCTATTTTTGTTTCTGACTTAGATGATTTGCAATTAAATTATGATAATAATGGTATTAATTGTGGGGCAGAAATTTCGAAATATATTTTTAACAAATTTATTAGTAATAAAGGAAGTTTAAAATGATTAAATATAGTAATGAAATAAGATTTAATAAAAATAGTTTAGCTGAATTATTTTTGAGTGTTGGATGGAATTCTGGCAATCACCCAGATAAAATATATGATGCTATTTTGAATAGTACCTATTACTGCTTTGCATATGATAATGAAAATCTAATTGGATTAGTAAGTGCAATATCGGATAAAAGTATTAATCTTTTTCTTACTTACTTATTGGTTAATCCAAATTATCAAAGAAGAGGCATTGGAACGAGATTATTAAATAACATTACTAGCGCTGGTGATTTCAACAGAATTATATTAATATCAGAAAAAGGAAAGGAAAGCTTTTATATAAAAAATAATTTTATACCTGATGGAGTTGGAATGTTTATAATAGATTGGAATAAATAAACTAAACCTATTTTATAGCATAATAAAATACCAAAGGAAGTACTTACATGAACTATGAATTATTAAATAAAATAATAGATTATTTAGAAGAAAATTTAACAAATGATATAGATACTAAAAAACTAGCTAAAAGTCTGGGACTAAATGACTTTATAATGCAAAGGGTATTTAGTATTGTAACTAACATTACTATAGCTGAATACGTAAGAAAAAGAAGGTTATCTCTTGCTTTTGAGGAAATAAAGCAAACTAGTAATAAAGTAATTGACGTTGCATTAAAATATGGATATGAATCAAGTGTTTCTTTTACAAGGAGTTTTAAAAAAGAATTTGGTATTACTCCAAGTAACATAAGAAAAAATAAAGATAATAAATATAAAACCTTTCCAAGAATAAAGTTTGGAAGCAAGTTTAATAATAAAACAATAATTAATTATGTAATTAAAAATATAAATAGTTTTACCATTTACGGAAAAAAGGTTAGTGCTAAAACCTTTGATGATTTACATTATAAAATAAGAGAACTTTATAAAGAAATAAAAACTGATGGCACGTATGATCTTTTTGATAAAAATAAAAGGTATGCCTTAACTTATGATAATAATAATAATAACGTTCATACTTACTTAGTAGGTAGCATTTTAAAGAATAATAATTTGGATAGTTATGACGTAAAAAAAGGAGAGTACGCGGTTTTTGAAGTTGGAAATAAAACGCAAAAAGACATTATAAAAACAATTGAATTCATAAATGAGATTTGGTATTATTCTTCAAAGTTAGGAGTTAAAGATGATCCATATATAGAGTGTTATACAAAAGATAATTGCTATATATTTGTCCCGCTTGATAAAAGGAAATATAAATGATACAATTAATGTATAGAAAAATATTTTTTGTTGGGGGTATTTATGAATAATAAATTTATAGTCATTAAAGATAAAGTTATTGTTTTTGATGAATATTCTAATACTAAAACATTAAATTACTGTGATAATATTCAAGAAATATTAAAACAAGAAAACAATATAGAAATTATACAAAAAGTAAAAGATGATACGGAATGGGCAATAGAAAGTTTAAATAACAAGTGTTCACATAGTAAAGTATGGTGTTTTAACCCTCTTATTGTAGAAGCTATAGGATTGGGAGCTGGTTACATTCTTTTAAGAATAGCATTAGAAAATGAAATGATAGATACCGCATTCGGTCAAATGAGTATTGAATCTCTTACAATTCTTTATGGTGGAACAGTTTTGACACCGTTTTCAACAGGATTTTCGTTATCATTGCTATCTAATAGAAAAAAAGACGAAAGAAGATTAAATGCATTAAAAACAATGAAGATTTATGTTGATGATAAATTAGAAAAAGAAAAAGAAAAACTAAAAGAATTGAAAAAACATAATAGTAGTGGACATAAAGATTTTTCCTACACAGATGGAGAAAAAGTTATTATAGAACCAGATTATGATTTTTATATGAATTTTGATCATCAAAGAAAACTATATTATAACACTGTATATAATGAAAAGAAATATAAAAAATATCTTCAAAAAGGCAATTTAGAAAACAAATTGCCTTACTATACTGATGATGATATAGATAAAGTTAAAAAAATATTAAAAAGAAACAAAACTGATATGTAAAATGTTTCTTTTTTTATTTTTATTAGTATTAAAATTATATCGGTGGTATAAGTGATTAGGCGATATTTTAAATTATGTAAAGAAACTAGGAAAGTACTTTATTTCTTTTTATTTGTTTTATTAATACTTGGCATACTAGATCTTATAATTCCAATATTTGCATCTAATATAATCGATTATTTAACCGATAAAAACTTAAATCTTTTTATTAAAACGTTAATTATTTTATTTGTATTATATTTTACGACAAATACTTTTTCTTACTTTGCATGCAGACTTTATTCTGTATACTTTAGAGAAAGCTTTAAAAACATACATAAGAAAATTATTAATAGAATATATGATTATAACGATGATGAATTAGTTAAATTACCAAAAGGTAAAATACTATCAACGGTTAACATTGACTCTATTAACATAGCGGAAATGGCCGATTATATGTTTAACGTTTTATATAATTTTATTTTGGTAATTTGTATGCTAATTGTATTTATTAAAACTAACGTTGTTTTAGGTGTTATTCTTTTTTTCGTGATAATAATATATGCATCCCTTGCGTTTTACTTAACAAAAAAATCAAGTTACTACATGAAAGGACAAAGGTTATATCAAGATAAGCTTACTAATTTATTAAGTCAGACGCTAAACGGACTTAAAGAAGTTAAAACGCTTAACTTAAAACAAAGTTTAAACGTAAAATATGATGGTATGAGAAGAGGGTGGGCAAAAAAATACATGTTAAAAAGAAGGTATTATATAGCATACTCTGTTATCTTAAAATACATAAGATACATATCAAAGATACTGTTATACGTAATATCTGGTGTACTTATATTTAATGGTAAAATAACGATTGGAACCATAATATTATTAATTACTTACTTTGATAATATATTTACTTATTTAACCACGCTTGTAAGTGATGTTGGAACCGTTAGAAACTACAATATTTCATTAGAAAGAGTTTGGGAACTTTTAAATAATAATGTTAATAACGATACATATGGATGTGTAGATAATGATTATATTAATGGTGTGGTTACTTTTAAAAATGTATCATTTGCTTATAAAGATATTGCTACAATAAAAAACGTTAGTTTTACTGCAATGCCTAATAGAATAACCGTGATAGTGGGTAAAACGGGTAGTGGAAAAACAACCATCCTTAACATTTTGTTAAGGCTTTATAAACCAGATAAGGGTAACGTATTAATTGATGATATAAACATAAAAGAATATACAAAAGAAGTTTATTATAACAACGTATCGGTTGTTAATCAGGAGAGTTTTTTGTTTAACATGAGTATTAAAGATAATTTATCAATGGTAGATAAAGACGTAAATAAACAAATAGAGGTTTGTAAAAGGGTAGGTATTCATGACTTGATAACTAAATTACCAAAGGGATATAACACCATTTTAAGCGAAAATGCGGGCAATTTATCTGGTGGTCAAAAAAGATTACTATCTTTAGCTAAAACCCTTTTAAAGGGTGCAGAAATACTCTTATTTGACGAGGTAACATCATCACTTGATCCAAAAACTACAAAAGAGATAATAAACGTGTTAAAGGATTTGAAAAAAGATCATACGGTAATTGTAATTACACATAAAGAAGAAATGATGAAAATAGCAGATGAACTTATTATTTTAAATAAAGGGTGTGTGGTTGCAAAAGGTAAATATAATAATTTAAGTAATAATAAATATTTTAATGATTTAATTAATAAGGAGAAGTAAAAATGAATAATTTTAGTGATATAGATTTTGAAAAGATATTTAAACCGATGAGCGAGGAAGAAATAAAAAAAGAAAAAATAATGGAAGAAGAAAGAAAAAAATATTATGACAAAGTAAAAGAAAACTTTCTAAATTTAGCAAGATCTCTTCCAGGAAGAGAATTTGAAACGCCAAGTGATCCATTAACTACTATAAAAGGGGAAATAAAAGATAACAAGATAGTTAACTTAAGAGCCTTAACTAGTAATAGGGCCTTAAAAGAAGGAATAAATATGATATTTAGTAATAATGATAATAATTATTTCGAATATAGCATAAATAACAATGTTACCTTAAAAAGCGATACGATTCCTGAGAACTTTAAAGATATTATGTCTTGGATATTAAAAGTAGATGGTATTAATTATGAAAACGATTATAACAATGGAAAAAGTAAGTAATTAATTATGAATGGGTGGAATATATGGAAGTTTTAAATGCAATAAAAACAAGATGGAGTAATTACAAATACAAAAATAAAGAAATACCAAAAGAAGTAGTAGAGGACATATTAAATTGTGGTAGACTTGCTCCTTCTGCTAAAAATAGACAACCATGGTACTTTGTTGTTACTTCTGGAAAGACAAAAACTAATATTATAAAAGTTATGAAAGATAAAGCTAAAAACATTACCAATAAAAGTGAGATGAAAAGAATAGGGCATTCGTGTAGTCTTTTATCAACTGCTAAGACGATTGAAAAAGTTCCGATATTAGTTTTAGTATATAGACCTGATGATATAGCATGGGCTAAAGGTGATAGATTATCAATTGGTGCGTGCGTAGAAAACATGTGTCTAAGAGCAACTGAACTAGGTATTGGTTCTTTATGGATATTAGATACCATATACGTAGAAAAAAAAATACAAGAAATTACTCATAATGAAAACATGGAATTAGTATGTGGTCTATTATTAGGATACCCGGATCAAAAACCTAGAAAAAAGAATAGAAAAAAATTAAGGAATATAATAAAGTGGCAAGCATAATTTATAAGTAAAGTTATATAATAGAGATTTTATGAGTTTAAAAACATTAAAACTAGATTGGCAAAACGATAATAATTTGTTAGTATAAATTGCATTAAATCACTTAAGGGGGATACCATGAAAATATTGAAAAAAATTCAAAACAACTTTGAAAATAATAAAACTTATAAATACATTAAAGATTGTAATATTAAAAGCGTAAATAAAAGAAAGCTTGCATCTTTAGCTTTGGTTCCAATGATTATTTGTGGTAGTATTATTGGAACAGCAACCAATGTTAAAGCTTCACAAATGGAAGATAATTACCATAATGAAAAAGAAACTAATAGTATAATATATGTTGATGAAAATAAAAATGAATTAACATATCAAGAAAATAAAAATAATAAAATAAATAGTAATTTACTTTTTATTGATTCTGAAGAGGATAAAGAATTATTTGATTATATTACGCTTGGCGTAAGTTGTACAGCGCTTGGGGTAGCAGTAGCTGGTCTTGTAGATAATCCAAGTAATAGAAGAAGATAAATAGCTAACGTTTTGGCTATTTTTATTATACAATTATATAATCTTCTAACATAATGCTTTAATTGAATTAAAACAATATCTATGCTATAATTTAGTCAAGAAATAAGGAGGTATTATGAAAAAATTTCAAGATAAATTAGAAAAATTAAATTTAGCTTATAATTCTTTAAAAGAAATGATAGAGTTTGGAAATACTGCTAACATATCATTAGAAAAGTTTGATGAGGCACTAAGAGATTCAATAATAAAAAAATTTGAGTATACTTTTGAACTTTCTTGGAAAACAATTAAAGCATATTTAGAAGAAGAAGGCTATGAAGAAATGTCTTCTCCTAGAAAAGTTTTGAAACAAGCTTTTGAATCGAATATAATAATTGATGAAGAAGTCTGGTCTAATATGTTAGAAGCGAGAAATTCAACAGCTCATACGTATGATGAAGAAAAAGCAATTTATTATGAAGACGTAATAAAAAACAAATATGTTAAAAAGTTAGATGAACTAATAAAAAAACTAAACGAGGTAAAATAAAATGTATGGTATTAGAGATAATTTATATAATGATATGATATCTGTTATAAAAAACTTCGGTGTTAAAAAAGCGATTCTTTTTGGAAGTAGGGCAAGAGGAGATTATAAAAATAACTCTGACATAGACTTGGCTTTTATTTTTAATAATAACGATAAAGATAATTTTATTAAAATGCAAGCTAAACTAGAAGAGTTAAACACTTTATATAAATTTGATGTTATTGATTTTAACGCTTTAAAAAATGATAAATTTAAAGAAGAAATATTAAAAGACGGAATAGTTATATTTGAAAAAAATAGCTAAACATTTTAGCTATTTTTATTGTATAATTGTTATGGTGATATAAATGAAGTTAAAGAATTTTTTTGGACATTTAAAAACTGTAAATAAACATAGATTTTTAGTATTCAAGCTATCTATTAAAGCTGGAATTCCTATAAGAGGCTTATTGCACGATTTATCTAAATATTCACCTGCAGAGTTTTTTGAAAGTGTTAAATACTATAATGGTAAAATAAGCCCTATTAAAATAAGTAAACAAGAAAATGGTTATTCAAAAGCATGGCTCCATCACAAAGGAAGAAATAAACATCATTTTGAATACTGGTATGATTTTAATACACCAGATAAAACACCAATGATTCCGTATAAATACTTAGTAGAATTGATATGTGATAATATAGCTGCTTCAATGATATATAAAGGTAAAGATTGGAACCCAAAATTGCAACTAGAATATTTTAAAAATAGAAAAGATTTGGAATATATAAATAGTGATGTTAAGAAAATATTAATAGAAGTATATTCAGAAATTATTAAAAAAGGTATAGATAAAGTAATTAATAAAAAGAACTTAATAAGAATATATAATAAATATGCAAGTAAAAAATAATAGGTTATAAAGCCTATTATTTTATTTTGTTTTAGGTATAGCAAATAAAATAGTTTCAGTAGGGTAGATACAGTTTCCATAACACCTTAAATAATAATTATAATTATTATTTGTTTGATTTATTAGTTTAGGTATTTTCCACAAATGATCATTATTATGATAAACTGAAATTAATAATTTTGGACTATCATTTTTTATATGATTTAAACTTCCTAATAAAGCATTTTCTTCAGAACCTTCTATATCCATTTTTATCATAGTTATTTTATCTTTAATATCTATATCCAATGTAGTTGTATTAAGTAAAATATCACCTTTTTTGCTAACTTTATTAGCAGATGCTGATATATTATTTACGTCTAGATATAAATTATCTATTTTATTACTTACGGCTTTTTTATTATATATAATATTATTATATTTAGATAGATTATCTTTTAATTTAGAAAAAGTATCATCTGTTATATCATAACAATATATTTTTTTATACGAGTCTTCTCCATAAGTATATATATAATCTATTATACTATCACCTGTATAAGCTCCTAAATCTACCACTATTTCATCTTTACAGTATGGAATTATATCTAAATCAAAATAATGCTTAAAAGGTGTATCTAAGCATGTTTTAACCGTACTAAAATCATAACAATACCAATTATTTAAAATACCATATAATAATTTCTTAGATTTATAATCTTTAAGATTTTTATATAACCAAACAAAATCATCTATATGTTCTTTTAACGTACTAGCTTTTAGATACAATGCATCATAATTATTGTTTTCTATATCAATCTTTCCCCAATAGTTAAATTTATTAAAGAAACTTTCTATAGATTTTCTAGTATCTTGATGTACTTTAGAAAAACTATTTTTTATATTTAAATAAATCTCATCTGTTGACATTAAATTAATTTTTTTAACTAATTCATAAAAACCTATATCTATATTATTCATATTAACATCCTCCTATATAAAATATATATTAATATTAGTAAAAAATGATTTATCTTTTTTATAAAATAATTTTTTCTTCAATTATTTACAAATGAAAAATATATGATATAATAATAGCCAATTAAAATTTTATTTATATGGAGGAAATTATGAATGATAATGTAAGAGATGAATTAGTAAAGAGTATTGAAAATTTATATTCAAGTGTAGGAGAAAATGGTTATTTTATATGTAAATTATATGAAGAAAAAATATTGAAAATTAATGATCTAGACTTAAGTTATTGGTTTGCTAAAAATATATATGGAGCTGATATAAAAGCTCATGGTATGGTTGTATTAGATAGTAAAGATCCAGAATGGAATTATATTTTTGCTAGAGATGTAAAAGGAGCTGATATAAAAGCTCATGGTATGGTTGTATTAGATAGTAAAGATCCAGAATGGAACTTTAAGTTTGCTTGCCTCGTAAAAGATGCTGATATAAAAGCTCATGCACAAGTAGTATTAGATAGTAAAGATCCAGAATGGAACTTTAAGTTTGCTAGAGATATAAAAGATGCTGATATAAAAGCTCATGCACAAGTAGTATTAGATAGTAAAAATCCAGAATGGAACTGTAATTTTGCTGAATATGTAAAAGATGCTGATATAAAAGCTCATGCACAAGTAGTATTAGATAGTAAAGATCCAGAATGGAACTGTAATTTTGCTTGCCTAGTAAAAGATGCTGATATAAAAGTTCATGCACAAGTAGTATTAGATAGTAAAGATCTAAAATGGAACTGTAATTTTGCTGAATATGTAAAAGATGCTGATATTAATGCCCACGAGCAAATTATAATAGAATCTAACGATATAAAATTATATTATAACTTTCTTAGAGAGGTAAAACATATGGATTTAAATGGTATATACTGTAATTATATAGGTGAACAAGCTGATAAAGTTGATTCTATATTAAAAAAATTAAAATAATGTTTTAAAAATGACTTCTAATAGTCTTTTTTTTATTAAAAATATTAATAATTTTTAATTAATATATAATTGTTTTTTTAATATTTTATAATATAATTAATAAAGGTGACTGAAATGAAAAATAAGTTAGAAAATTTTATGAAAAATAGATATGGTATAGATCATTTATATATGTTTTTATTTACTTTATATTTTATATTAATAATTATAAACTTATTTATTAATTCCATTGTTATTACTATATTAGAATTAATAATTGTAATAATAATGTTTTATAGAATGTTTTCTAAAAATAAATATAAAAGAAGTAGGGAAGAGATGATTTATTTAAGATTAAAAGATAATATTATAAATTTATTTAAAAATTTTAAAGTCAAGGATAAAGACCATGTTTATAGAAAATGTAAAAAATGCAAAACAAAAATAAGACTACCACTACCTAGTACAATAGGTTTTAAATATATAACTTGCCCTAAATGTAAAAATAAGTTTAAGACTTTGGTTTTAAAAAAACAAAAAATAGAAATAATAAGAAAAAAGAATTAAGTCCCCTATTATAATTAATGATAAAAAGTAGGGGGATATAAGATTTATTTTAACGATACATATTTAATCATTTATAAAAAACATTATGTATTAATTATTAAAACACTTAGAGTTATTCTAACGTGTTTTTTATTTAAAAGACGCATAGTTATTCATCTCGATTCATTCTACGATGTTATATTTTTGTATATACTTACCTTATTTTTTATTATTATATAATGTTAGGGTAGAAAAAAGGTAATATATGTATTTTTAACATAACATAATACACAGATAAGTATTTATATTTAATTATTAAAAAATTACTTAGAATGACTAAATAGCTTATAGAATAAATATTTATTATTTAAATATATTTACGTAAAAATGATAATAAAAAATGGTTATCTACCAGTTAGAGTAGTATAAAAAAATAGTCATACATTATAGTAAGACTATTTTAAATAAAAAAGCAAATGTTAACATAATATGTATTATATGAACTAAGATATAGTAGTTAAGTTAAACGTCACGGGATTGTATTTCGGCAATCTTAGCAAGTACTTCTGATGCGTTAGATTGGTTAATCTCAGTGTATCCAAGTTCGTGTAATGCTTGTATTTTAGCAGAATTAATCTCTTGGGTTCTACTTAATTTTTCTTCGTTTTTGTGTTCTATTTCTGCAACAAACTTCTTGTGTTGTTCTGCTAACTTTGTTTTGGAAGCCCCTCCGTTACGGTATAACACCATTGCGGAATGCATAATACTTTCGAATACAAATTGCTCATCTTCGTTAAAAGCATATTCTTCCGGATTAACAAAACCTAATAATTTGACAATATAACCCATCATATACTTTAATTCTTTTACGTTTTCTAACCCTTGAATAAAATGAAGCAAGTATTTATAAGTTACGTAAGAGTCATTAGAATTCTCAATAAAACGCTCTTTAATCATAAATATAATATCATTTAGAAGTTCTTGCTCTCTTGGTTTTAATTCCTTAAATTCAATGCTTTCAGAGTGTGTTACTGTTATGTTTGAAACTTCACCATTTAAAACCATGTCCACCTTGTTAATGAATTCTGCATCAACTTTTATATTATCTATTTCAGAAGCTTCTTTAATATCTAACAAATTAAATAATTTCATCTTTTTATCCTTAGGCCATCTAGAAACATCATTCATTTCTAAATAATTGTAGATCATTTGCCTTGAAACTCCTAGATATTTTGCTAACTTTACCTTTGAAATTCCAAGTTCTTGTAAAATTTCGTTAAGTTTATCCATGTTATATCTCTCCTCTACTCTATCTACTATAACTATAATTTTACACTTTTTTACAAATTTGTCAATAATGTTACATTATAATAAAAGCAAGAAGAAAGGTTAATTTCTCTTGCTTTTGTTGATTCAATATTATACTAAATGATGAACGTAAATAATTTTAGTAAAAGTGGCGTTAAATACGCATCTAGCACGCAACATATAACCATTAAAACAACGGATAACATAAATGATAACATGTATTTTCCTAAAAAACTCTTAAAGTTTAAATTATCCTTTTTCAATAATGCTTTTAAAAATTTAATTGATGCATGAACCGCGAAAAAAGAGATGAAAACGTAGATTAAGATGTTTAATATCATACAAGGGAAAACGTATAAAAAACACCCTACTACTCCCTTTAATTGGTATTTTAATATGATTGTCGCAAGGGTAACTCCTAAAGTAAATCCTTTAAAAAACATTATAAAAATTACCGCTATTATTCCAATCATAGATATTCCTAAAACAAAAATAGTTATTATTTGAATAATATTATTTATCGTATTAGACGCGAAAACGGAAGTTCCAAATACTTCTTTAGAAAGCTTCTTTATTGCGTCAAAAAACGTTGTAACTTGATTGGTTAATAGGGCCTTGTCATCGCTGTTTATAAAATTTATAAAAAGTGATCCAAAAACTAAACCAACTATAAAAGTAATGATTATAAACAATAGTAAAACTTTTTGCTTCTTCATGGTTTCAGTTAAGTAGTTTATTATTTTCTTCATCATAAGTCTCCCTACTTAACTATATTAACGAATATTACTTTTATTACTTTTATTTTTCTACAAATTATATTATAATTAAAGCGAGGTGAATATATACATGTCTAAAGAAAAGAAGAAAAAGAAGAAATTCAAAATAAATTGGACAAAGGTCTTTGTATGGGTTGCCCTTATTGCGATGGTAGGTTCTGCGTTTGCAGCGGTACTATCCCCTTTATTTTATAGTTAGGATGCTTAAAATAAGCATTCTTTTTTGTTTTGTAAAAAATATAATTTAATATGATGAATGAAAAAGAGAAAGTTAATAAAGATAAAATAAAGTTTTTAAATTTACAACTAATTGCTACTATTGGGTTTATTACGGCTTTATTAATTTCTTTTTTTCTTACCTTAGATAAAAGATTATCATTAGAAGGTAAAAGAAAGTTATTTACCGAAAAAGAAGCACAAAATCTTGCACTTTTTCAAACTATATTAGTATTTATCATCGCATCGTGTTTTTTATACGTAAACTATAAACAATATAAACTTGCGAAAAAAACAAAGGATACTAGCGAGGAAGATTTACTTCTTCAAATAGAAACTTCTATTTTCGCAATAATATCGGCGATAATAGGACTTTATATTATATTTAAAAATTATAGAAATAGAAATCTTACGATACCTGAAACAGAACTCTTTTAAAAATCCTTTTTTAGAAGACAATTGCCTTTTAATGCATTAACATCATCAACGTAAAATGTATTTGGAATTAATAAAATACCTGTTTTTAAAAAATTATCAGTAATACCATATTGAAGATCATAAGCTAAAAGATAAGAAATATCATCACTTTCATTTAGTTTATCATATTCATATGATAATATTTTCTTTTTCGTATTATGACTTAAATAAAGTTCAGCATATATCTTAACAAGTGATAAAGGAAGTATTTCATCAGTAATTTCTTCATTATAAACTTTATTTATTTTTTTATACAGGATTATTGCTTTAGCAAATAAATATATACTTTTTAACATATCTTCATTATTTTTAATAACTGGTGCGTTTATTGTAAAGCCTATTAATTTATTATCTTTATAATAATCTTTATCTAAGTATATAGCTTCGCTTTTATTTTTAATATTGACTATATGATTATATATATAGTTAAAGACATCTTCATCATATACTCCAACCAGTTTAAAATAATTAATTAAATCTTTATCTTTCTTTTTTAATTTCATAAAGTACACCTCTAATATAGACTTTATATTATCATAAATATATTAAAAAGTATAGAAAAAAAGGAACCAAGGTTCCTAATTTTCCGCTTCTTCTAACATAGACGTTATAAGTATTCCGTATCCTTTAGTAGGATTATTAACAACCACGTTTGTTACCGCACCAATTATTTTATCACCTTGTATAATTGGTGATCCACTCATTCCTTGAACAATACCGCCAGTTTTTTTAATTAATTCTTCATCTGTTACCTTAAATAAAATATTCTTGTTACTATTCTCATCATTATTAACTTTTAATATGTTTATGTTATATTCTTTTTTTTCACTTGCTTCTAGTACGGTGATAATCTTAGCATCACCTGTTTTTATATCTTTATATTCTGCTACTTCGTATAACTTTTCTTGGTTTATTCCTTTTGTATAATTTCCAAATATACCTGATATGGTATTTTCTTTTATGGTACCATAGATATCATTAGCATTTGTGTCTGCACTTTTAGCACCAGGTTCACCCCTGGTTGACTTTTCTATTCCGGTTACTTCTGAATTATATATTTTACCGTCTTTTACGTCTAGCATCGTACCTGAGGTAGATTCTATAACTTCGTGTCCTAACGCACCATATAATTTAGTATTAGGATCAATGAACGTAAGTGTCCCGATTCCAGATACCATATCTTTTACGTATAGACCCGTTTTAATTACACCATTATCATTTATTAAATTTAAAGTCGTGGTCTCTTCTTTATTATTTCTTAGATAAACCAGTTTTAAACTATTTCCATCGCTATTTTTAATTGATGTAATAAAATCGTCAATCGTTTTAACGTCCGAGTCATTTGCTTTAATAATAGTATCTCCTTTTGTTAGGTTTGCGTCATGTCCCGGATACGTTTCACCTACTTTATAAAAACCAGCTATTATTATTCCATCATTATTAATTTGGAGTCCTATGTTTTCTCCACCTGCAACTATATATTTAGAATAAGCAAAAACACTTTGTGGCATAATAAATGTAGCAACTATAAAAATTGCTATAAAACTTTTAAATTTTTTAAAAAACATTTTTATGCTCCTTTTGTAATCCGAATTACATTATTATTATGTAACAAAGTGTTTTATTAATAAGTGATAAAAAATGGGAATTATCGTTTACATTTTTTACCAATTTTATAAAAAAAGAACTAGTTATTACTAGTTCCATAAATCTTTTGGATATTTACCTTCCTCTATCATTTTATTAATGGCATCAACCAAATCTTTTTTATCTTCTTTATATGTAACACCATACCATTTTTCGTCGGTGTCTAAAACCTTAACCTTTATCTTCCCTTCGTCGATTCTTTTAAACACGCTGGTTGGAATTAAGAACTCACACTTATCTAAATCATCTTTATGCTTTTCAAAGAACTCGTTCATTTCATCTTCTAAGTATTCAAAAATTGATGGATTAAATCCAAAAAAATTCATTGATACAAGCGTATCTTCTTCAACTTCAAATGAATTATCTTCATCTTCTAATGGAGTTGCGATTATTTTTCCTTCTTTTTTCTCAATTGAAGATTCAACCAAGTTAGTTAAAAAGTCATTTTCATCCTTAGAGCATACTCCACGTTTAACTGATCCGTTTTCACTCATTGTGTTTTTAGTTTTATAACCAATCATTGCATAAGTGTTTGCATCCGTGTTTTTATCAAAAAAACATTTCATTTTTGCATATGGATCAAACCCATAAAAGTCATCGGCATTAATAACCGTAAATGGTTCATTTACGTATTTTCTAGCGGATAAAATAGCGTGTGATGTTCCCCATGGTTTAACTCTTCCTTCCGGAATGGTAACGCCTTTTGGTACGTCTTCTATTTTCTGAAATGCATATTCAACCTTTATTTTAGATTCGATTCTTTTTCCTATTGTTTCTCTAAACAAATCATAGTTTTCTTCCTTTATGATAAAAACTACTTTTTCATATCCTGCTTTAATTGCATCATAAACAGAATAATCCAAGATGAATTCTCCATTCGGTCCAACTGGTTCTACTTGTTTTAAACCACCGAACCTAGAACCCATTCCGGCAGCCATAATCACTAACGTCATATTAATTTCCTCCTATTCAACGTTAAAGTCTTCTTCTTTGTTATTTTCCGTTAATATTTTATTTACGTTTTCTTCTGCGTTCTTTAACTTATCAGAACACTCTTTAGCAAGTTTCATGGCGGTGGTGTACTTTTCTATTGCATCATCTAAACTAACATCACCACGCTCTAACTCGCTAACCATTTTCTCAAGTTCGTTTAACTTGTCTTCAAACTTAACATCTTCTTTTTCTTTAGCCATTATTTACCTCCGTTATTTTTGCATTTATATTTCCATCTTTTATCATTATACTAATATTATCATTTATTTTTACATCCTTAATACTTGTTATGCATTTATCATCTTTTTTAGTCACCGAGTAACCTCTTTTTAAAGCGTTTAAAGGATTTAGTATTTCTAATTTTTCAATTAGATGATTCGTTTTCTTTAGTTTATCTTGGTATAAAACTTTTGGATCTTTAAATATAATACTATTTTCTATTATTTCTAACTTAGATTTATTAGTATATATAATAGTATTCATTAAAGTATTTAATTTATCTATTATGTTATCTAATTTTTGTTCTTTTATTTCATATAAACTAAGTGGATTTTTTAATACGTAACTATCAGATAGCTTTTTTAAGCGTAACTTATTATTATCTAAAATCATTTTAATGTTATTTGTTAGCCTCGTTTTATAATTATTTATTTCTAAAAGTAAATCGCTTAGTTTTGGTACCGCACGTTCTGCTGCTCCCGTTGGTGTTTCCGCCCTTACGTCCGCGACGAAATCACATATTGTAAAGTCTATTTGGTGCCCTACTCCGCTTATTATAGGTGTTTTACACGAAAAGACCTTTCTTGCTACCACCTCTTCGTTAAACGGCCATAAATCTTCTATCGAACCACCGCCACGACCTAGTATTATTACGTCTAAATCATAATTATCCGCGATGTTCAACTTTTTTACGATGTCATCTTTGGCAAGTTCGCCCTGCACTAAACATGGGAACAAAATCGTTTTACATATTGGAAACCGTCTTTTAATCGTTGATAATATGTCCTTTATGGCTGCCCCCGTTGGTGCCGTAATTATTCCAACGCGCATTGGTATTTTGGGTATTTCTTTTTTGTGTTTAGCATCAAATAATCCTTCGTCACCTAGTTTCTTCTTTAACTGTTCAAACGCTATATGCAAATTACCAACACCATCTTCTAACATTTCCTCTACGTATATTTGGTAATTGCCAGTTGATTCAAAAACACTTACTTTACCTTTAACTAGAACTTTCATACCATCCTCTGGCATAAACTTAATTTTTGAGGCATTAAAACTAAACATAATGGCGCTAATTCTTGCGTTTTCATCTTTTATGGTGAAGTAGTAATGTCCTCTTGTATGGGCCTTAAAATTAGATATCTCACCTTTTAAATATACTTCTTGTAAATGATGATCATTATCAATTTTAAACTTAATATATCTAGTAAGTGCGGTTACACTTAAATATTTATCGTTCATAATTTCACCTATTTTCTTATATAATCATTGTAACATTTTTATAAGTGGTTAACAAGGAAAAATTAGTTGCTGTTTTTATTACTTGGTTTTATATTTTTTGTTCCATCCTTTTGAATACGAACATTCATATAATATTTTTATTTTTCTTTTAGTGAAATAATCATACGTGTATTCTAGCATTTCTCTTGCGATTCCCTTACCTCTGTGTTTCTCTTTTACATATACCTTATCAATACTTATCATGTTATTATCCTTTTTAGAAAAAAGTACGTAACCTACTTCTTCGTTATTTATTTTATAGATTACTTTGTCATTTAATATTTCAAACATAACTCCTCCATTTAAAATAATTATAACTTTAAATTAATGTTATATCAACAATTGATTAAATTAAAATTATGTTTTATTATATTGGTGGTGATATAAATGAACATTAATAATTTAATTGATTATTATAATAAATTTAACGAGGATAAAAGAATAACGCACAGACATACCATCGTTGAGTATACTACCGCGATGAAATACATACACGAATATTTATATAAGATAAATAAACCTAAAATATTGGACGTTGGAGCTGGTACCGGAGCGTACAGTATTAAACTTGCGAATGAAGGTTATGATGTTACCGCAGTAGAACTTATAAAACATAATTTAATGACGTTAAAAGCCAAAAATAGCCCTGTTAAGGCGTATTTAGGGAATGCAACCGATCTTTCTATGTTTAAAGATAACTCTTTTGATATGGTGCTTTTATTTGGGCCTCTTTATCACTTAATTAGTAAAGAAGACAAATTAAAGGCGCTAATGGAAGCTAAAAGAGTTGTTAAAGATGGTGGTTACATTCTTGTAAGTTATTACATGAATGAATATGCTATAATTACTCACGGCTTTAAGGATAATAATATCTTAGAAGCTATAAAAAATAATGAGATTGATGAGTCCTTTCACATAACACCAAAAGAAACTGACCTTTATAGCATGGTAAGATTAGATGATATCAACGAATTAAATAGCTTATCTGATCTTAAAAGAATAAAAATACTTGCACAAGATGGACCATCGGATTACATAAGACCAACACTTAATAAAATGGATGAAGAAACATTTAAAACGTACGTAAAATATCACATATCAACCTGTGAAAGGCCAGAACTTTTAGGAGCATCTAGTCATGTTTTGGACATATTAAGAAAATAAGTTTACATATTTTAAATGGTATTGTATAATTTAAATGGTGAAAGAACCTAACTTTAAGGTTAGTAGCTTTCCATTAAACACTAATGGAAAAAGCGTACACCCCACTTGGGTACGCTTTTTCTTTTATATTTTAAATATTAGCAAGGCTAACAATAAAATCAAAAGGATAATTATTACTCTTTGAAACTTAGTTTCATTTTTCATAAGTATCACCACCCTTCTATTCTTCATAAAAAAGTGGAAAGCTAATACCCAATAATTAGGTTCTCTCATATTAATTGTTAGACATTTATCTTATAATTCCCCTTAAAAAAATAAAAAGACGCAAGTTTTTCCCTTACGTCTTTTTAACATGTGCTTACATTTGTTTTACCAAACGCGCGTTAGTCTTTTTTTCCGGACTTTTAACAGATATCTCATAATCTTCATCACCAAATACGTGTTCTTGTAATATTGTTTCCTCATAACCATTAGAAAGTGGTACATCAATATATTTATATTGCTTTAATCTTGGAAGTTTTATATTTCCATCAGTAAAGACTATTTTATAACTAGTTTGGTTTAGTTTTGATTTTTTTAATAACTCTAAGTCAGTTCTAACTTCTAAGTTATATAACTGAGTTACTAATCTTTGTAACTCATCGTCCGCTTCTTTCGTAACTTTAATTTTTCCTTTTTTTGAAAATAAATCACATAAGCCATATATTAATGAATGTCCTCCTATATTAATAGCAATAATAATTAAATTGTCTTTAACTTCTTCGTTTCTAACTACATCAGCTATACTATAAGCAAGAAATATCAGATTACCTATACTAAGAGCCGGGCTATTTTTTAAAGTATTTATGAAATATTCATTTGCTTTAATTCCTTCTTTGGAGTGTTCTATTTCTTTTAAAAGGTCATAATCTGTTTTAATCTTCATGTGTATCAAACTCCCTTAAATATGCCTATTATAACATATATTTAAAGATTTAAGAATTTATTTACGCTTTCTTTAATTAGATTTAAGTCATTACTGGTTGCAAGGCACGTTTTCCAACCTCTTTTTTTAGCACTTTCTATATTTTCTTTAGTATCGTCTATAAGCATGATGTTTTCTGGTTTAGTTTTTAAAGTTTCTTCTACGAATGAATACACTTTATCATCTGGCTTTCTTAATCCCATTTCAAAAGAAAGAAACACGTAATCAAAATCAGACAGACCCATGTGTTTATCTATTCTTTCTTTATCAATAAGCATTATGTTAGACAAGATACAAATCTTACATTTGTCCTTAACACTTTTAATAAACTTAACAACGTCACTATATGAATGTATTAAATCATGAGTTATTTTATAATCTTCAATAAATTTATCATAAGAAACATCTATTTTAAAACTTGCTTTTATTCTGTCAATCCAAGCATAAATGTCATTTATAGTCCCTAACTCACCAATTTTTTACCATTTTTGTTTAATGAACACTCATTTAGTTTTTTTAGTATCTCGTCATCGGTATAATCTTTAGTGTATAATTTGATTTGATTGATTGATGCTTGAAAAACTGAGTAAACGTCATTATGACTTTCTACTACCCCACCCCAATCACATATAACGTATTTTATATCTTTCATAACTCCTCCAAATAAAAAGCGCCATAAAGGTGCTATTAATCAATTTTTTCATGATAAACTTTATCTAAAACGCCATTTATCATGTTTTTTACTTTATCATCTGAGTATTTTTTTGCGAGTTCAACCGCTTCGTTTATCGCTACTACATCTGGTGTATCGGTGTATAAAAGTTCATATAAGCCAATACATAAGATTGCTTGATCAGTAAGACCTAATCTTCCCATTTTCCAATCTTTTAGGTTTTTATTAGCTAGTTCATATAATTCTTCTTTTTTACTTAACACACCATTTACCGTATCTTTAACAAATTCGTTATCGATGCTTAAATTCTCGTTAATAACGTCAGTTACATCATAATCGATGTTATCCCTTTGATACAAGAATATCTGGTATAAAATGGTCATTATTACTTTTCTAGCTTCATTTCTATTCATAACTTCACCACCATTATTTATAACTTACTATCAAATTTTTTCATGCATTTTTGTCTTAGTTCGTCCGTTGTAATTAAGGCACAAAAAGCAAAGTAGTTTTGGTCCATCTTAGTAAACATATCATTTACTATTATTTGGTATTTATCCAAAAGGGTCTTTTCGCTAGGATTAGTTTGATTCATCGCCCTTCTTTGAATGTACATAATACATAACTTATCAAGCACGTCTAATAGTAATTTTGAATTATCATCAAACGAAAGTTTATTAATAACATTTTCATAACCTTCAAAGTACATGTCATGCAAAACTCTGTTTTCATTGATCCCTTTACAAATAAACAATTGCTTTAGAAGGGAAATAACTAAATTATAGTTGGTGTATCCCGCACGTATTTGAATTTGTTCATTGCCAATCATTTCGTTATCAGTTCTTGGCATTATTATTCTAGAACCATTGGTATCCATGTTATAGATTTTTTCAGCTGCCATGTTAGTAAGTGCGTTAGATAAACCGATGTGTGAGTCATTTGCACCAAATACTACCTCAGTAACCGCTTTATAATAGTTTATTTCATAAAACATTGGGTTTTCGTCCTTTAATGCTCCGTTAATGTATAAAACACCATTGTTTATAACGTAGTAATCCATTTTGTTTGTGTTGGTGTAATTTAAAACGATTATTTTAATCTTCTGTGCGAACTTATTAACCATTGGAACTAAGTCTTTAGGTTCCATGTAACCCAAGTTTAAACACGCGATAAAGTATTTTCTTAATAAGTTAAACTCATCTTCCTCATACCTTGCACCATTCGTGGTCATGGCGTGTTCTACGATTGCTTTAATCGGAATTTTAATATCCTTAGATTGTTGTTCTTCGTTCATCTTAATCACCTAATCCTTTTTATCCATTTCTTTTTTTAAATCATATAAAATGTTTAAAGCTTCCATTGGTGATGTTTCAAGCGGGTTAACATCATCAAGCTTCTTTTTTATTATATCATATTTATCGTTAGTTTCTATCGTTTCTTCTAAATTCATGCTAATTTGACTTATTACCTCGTGAGTTTCCGCATTATTTTCATACGTTTTTAATATTTCGTCCGCCCTTTTTATTAATGATTCTGGCAAGGAAGCTAACCTAGCAACGTGAATTCCGTAACTCTTGTCAACACTACCATCTTTTACCTTATGTAAAAACGTTATGTTACCATTTTCTTCATAAGCTGATACGTGTACGTTTTTTATGTGCTTTTTTGTTTCCTCTAACTTGGTTAGCTCATGATAATGCGTAGAAAATAAGGTAATTGCTTTTATGTTATCATGGATGTATTCAATTATTGCTTGTGCTAGTGATATTCCGTCGTAAGTAGCGGTTCCACGACCTAACTCATCGAACAGGATTAAGCTTTTTTCGGTTGCCCCTTCAATTGCCCTGTTCGCTTCCTTCATTTCAACCATGAAGGTAGATTCTCCAGAAACTAAATCATCGGAAGCACCTATACGGGTAAATATTTTATCAAAAACCGGTAAAACGGCTTCTTTTGCGGGTACAAAGCAACCGATTTGAGCCATTATAACAATCATTGCCATTTGTCTCATGTACGTTGATTTACCTGCCATGTTTGGCCCAGTAATAAGTTTTAAGTAAATACCATCATCAAAAACAATGTCATTTGATACGAATTCACCATCTAAAACTTTTTCAACAACCGGGTGTCTTCCATCTATTATTCTTACTTCTTTTTTATCGGTAAGGATTGGTCTTACGTAATTATTATTTTCTGTTACGGTTGCAAACGACTGCATTACGTCTAGTTTTGCTATCATTTTAGCCGTTAACTGAATAGAAGGAATAACTTCTTTTACTTTGTTTCTAACGTCCGTAAAAAGAGCATATTCTAAGTTAATTATTTTCTCTTCGGCACCCAGAATCATTGCTTCTTTTTCTTTTAATTCAGGAGTTATAAACCTTTCGTTGTTTGCAAGAGTTTGCTTTCTTTCCCAACCAAACTCTTCCTTAACTTGTTTACTATTTCCCTTTGACACTTCTATATAATAACCAAAAACACGGTTATATCCAACCCTTAGATTTTTTATACCAGTTCTTTCTTTTTCAACGTTTTCTAGTTTAGCGATGAAGTCTTTACCACCACGTCTTGCCTCTTTTAACTCGTCAAGCTCACTATTATATCCATCTTTTATTAAGTATCCTTCCTTTAATCCAATCGGAGGATTTTCATATATACTTTTATCTAGCAATTCTTCTAGATCAGTTAAATCATCAATTGATAATTTAAAGTCTAATTCACTTACGATTTCCTTTAATCTTGGCAAAACTTTAAGCGAGTTTTTAAGTTGTAATAAATCCCTGGCATTAGCGTTACCAAATGATATTCTACCCGCTAACCTTTCAAGATCATATACTTCATCAAGTAATTCTTTTATTTCATCCTTGATTAAAAATTGTTCCAAAAGCTTAGATACCATATCGTATCTTTCAGTTATTTCTTCCTTATCTATTAGTGGGTTTTCAATCATCGTTTTTAACATTCTTGATCCCATTGCGGTTTTGGTCTTATCAAGTAACCATAAAAGTGAGTACGTTCTTTCTTTTAACCTTAAGCTTTCTGTTAACTCCAGGTTTCTTTTGGTATGAATATCCATCTTAAGATAGGTTTTATAATCTTTTTGTACGACGTTTTGGAGGTGATCTAGACTCCGCTTTTGACTATTATTTAGATAGTTAAGTAAAACGGTAACTGAAGATATTACCCTAACGTCTTTTATTTCCTCGTAAAGATGCTTGTATTCATTAATTTCTTTGTCTTCCTTTTCGTATGAAATACTTATGTTATATCTATTTTTTAAAGTATCCGTTATCCTTGGGTCAACGCTACCGTTTATTACCAATTCACTTATGTTATCATTAACTACTTCCGTAATTAATTTATCAAGTTCGTATTCTACTAAAACAGCGTTAAATTCACCGGTCGATAAATCAGCGTAAGCTAAAGAAAAACAATGTCCTAAATCCTTTAGGGCTCCTATAAAGTTATTACTTTTTGCATCTAACATCTCATCAGACATTATGGTACCTTTAGATACGATTCTAATAACCTCTCTTTTTACTATTCCCTTAGCTTCTTTTGGATCTTCTACTTGCTCACAAATGGCCACCTTATATCCTTTTTCAATTAATTTATCCAAATACATGTTAGCAGCATGATGAGGAACTCCACACATTGGCACCTTTTCATCTAATCCTGCATTTTTCCCCGTTAACGTAAGCTCTAATTCACGTGATACTTTTATTGCGTCATCAAAAAACATTTCATAAAAGTCACCTAATCTATAAAATAAAATAACGTCTTCGTAGTTGTCTTTTGTTTCTAAGTACTGCCTCATCATTGGGCTTACTTTTTTTCTATCTACTTCATTTCTATTCAACTTAAATCACCTACCTATAATTATATAATAAAACAAGAGAAAAAGCCAGTTGCCATTTTTAATAAAAGACCATAAAAAATCATATTCTTAAAACGGGAGACTAATTATGAGTAACAAAAAAGATTTACTTATTATTTATTTTTTTATTGTAATCGAAGTAATGATATTAATAAATTCGCACGAGGTAATAGATAGTGTTAAATCATCATCCGTAATGTTTATAACAAAAGTTTTTCCCTCATTATTTCCAACCATGGTAGTAGGAAACATTCTAACTAAGCAAGGATTTTATAAAGTAATACCAAATTTTATTAAAAAAATATTTCATAAACTATTTAACTTTAATGACGTAATGACTGGTGTGTTTATAACTGCTATGATTACAGGAAGTCCAAGCAACGCAATTTATATAGATGAATTGCTAGAAAAAAAATTATTAAATGAAAAAGAGGCAGAACTACTTTTATGTACCACTCACTTTGTTAATCCTCTTTTTGTCATTGGTGGTGTTGGTATATACGTTTTTAACAGCGTGAAAATTGGCGTGCTTTTGCTTCTTACGTTATGGATAAGTAACTTTATAAAAGTATTTATTAATAGAAAAAAATTTATAAGCAGTTACACGCATAAGAAAGAATATAAGCACTACAACATCATAAACGATGTAACCGATTCAATTAAAAGTTCGGTTAACTCATCACTTTTAATTTTTGGAATAATAATAATGTTTAGTTTATTAGTATCACTTATAGGATTTGTGTTTAATCTTAGCAACACAGTGCAAACAGTAGTCGGAGGACTACTTGAGATGACCGGTGGAATTATGAAATTATCAAACCTACCATTAAATTTCATTGTAAAGTTTATTTTATCATATTACTTTTTAAATTTTGGGGGTCTATGTATTCAAATGCAAACGTTTGGTATGATAAAAAACAAAAAAATAAGATATTTAAAATACCTTATTTTCAGATTAATTTAGTAACAAACCAAAACGTCGTATTTATTTATGTTATAGTTATAATATGAATAATATGGAACAATTACTGATTCTTTATTTCCACAAGGATTTGATGTATTTTTTGAAACGATATCATGTAATTGAGGGTCACCATCATAATATACCATAAAATAATTATTTTCGCTGTCAATAGAAGTACGATTATCTGAATTATCGTTCAAATATTCATCTATAATTCGTAATCCATAATCTTTAGCAACAAATATATCGGTTTGGTTTTGAGCAGTTTGATAAATTGTTTTAACGGTGTATAAAGTCTGAAAAAAGTATATTATCGCAACCCCAACTATCGCAAAACTAACGATTAATTCAACTAAGGTTACACCTTTTTTATTAAGTTTGTTCATTATAAATTACTCCCCTCCTAAATTACAATTTCTATCAGGATTTGGATTATCTATCTTAATTGATGCATATCTTACTTCTGTCGGATTTCCTTCGTTGTCTTCTTCTTCAAACACCCCTATTAAACGGTATGAAGAACTATCATACGTTGTTTTTTTCATTCTTTTTAAATACCTGTTAAAATTATAATTATTACTAGAAGGGCTTGCCATATAACCGGTTATATAAACCTCTTTAAGCCCGGATTCTTCTAGATCTTTAGAAACATCAACGCATGAAGAACCCTCACCAGAATCACATAATGTTTCCGTTTGTCCATTGTCACCCGTTTTATAAAAGTGCCCGGATTTTCCGATATTAATATTTACATCAAAAAACATTTTTAAATTATCAATCTCACTACATCCTTTATCAGTTAGTTCATAAAGCATCATGTTTCCGTCATCGCTTTTCCTATCAAAGTAATCTCTTATGGCAATCAAAACGTATAAATCCTCTGTTTGATCATAATATTTTGTTCTGTTAACGTAATTATCATATAATTTTGTAACGTTTGGATAAACAAAGGCCATAACGGTCGTTACAAGGGCAATTACAACAATCGTCTCTGCTAAAAAGAACCCTTTATTATTCTTTTTCATTTTTATCACCTTTTCTTTATTGCTATCTTCTAAAATATATTATATAATATTATTATAATAAAATCTAGGGTAAAGATAAGAATATTAAATAGATTATAAAGAATAAAAAGAATATTAAGGGAGCGATTTTGAATGTTAAAACAAATAGATTTTACTAAATTACCAATAACAGAAATAGTAAATGAAATTATATTTACCGCTGCTCAAGCAGGGGCAAGTGACATACACTTTGATCCCGCTGAAAAAGGTATTAAAGTTAGATTTAGGATCGACGGTGTTTTAATTGACTACACAATAGTTCCCGAAAGCATTAGAAAAAACTTGATCGCTAGGCTTAAAATAATTTCTGGTATGGATATTACCGAATCAAGATTACCACAAGATGGTGCAATCAAAATGACGATAAAAAACATTAATCTTGACATGCGTGTTTCTTCCCTACCTACTAATGAAGGTGAAAAGATTGTTATTCGTATTCTTGACTACACTGCTTCTTTAAAAGGCCTTGATAGTCTTGGATTTTCTCCGGTTAACTTAAAAAAGGTAAAAGAATTAATAAAAGAACCAAATGGAATCATACTTGTTACCGGAGCAACTGGAACTGGTAAATCAACCACCGTTTATTCTATTTTACAAACGCTTAATACTCCGGAGGTTAATTTAGTAACGGTTGAAGACCCAGTTGAGATGAACATTGAGAACATAAATCAGATACAGGTTAATAGTGAAATTGGACTTACCTTCGCAGAAGTACTACGTTCTATTTTGCGTCAGGACCCAGACATTATAATGATTGGAGAAATACGTGATGATGAAACTGCAAAAATAGCTGTTAGGGCCTCTATTACTGGACACTTGGTACTATCTACGATACATACGAATAACGCTTTAAATACAATTGAACGTTTAACTGACATGGACGTTGAAACTTACCTTTTAGCTTCTTCTTTAAACGGAATCATTTCTCAAAAGCTAGCTAGAAAAATATGTCCACATTGCATGAAAAAACGTCCTGCAATTGATTATGAAAAAAAGTTAATTAAAGCCAACTTAGGAGTTGATATAACAGAACTTGCATACGCTGAAGGATGCTCAGAGTGTGTTGGTGGTTACAAAGGAAGAATTGCGATTCATGAAGTACTTGTTATCTCACAAGATATAAGGGATGCTATTGCAAACGGTATGCCTAAAGAGGAGCTAAGAAAACTAGTTTATCAAGGTGATACCAAGACTCTTTTACAAGATGGTTTAACCAAAGTATTGGAAAACATTACAACGATTGAAGAAATATTAAGATTAGTTGAGCTTGATGATGAATCTGTTAAAATAGTAACTGCTAAAGACAACGTAAACCAACAGCAACCACTAACAAGTAATCAATCAGAAACGATTAATAATAGCGCTCAAAGTGTTCCTATCCCACCGGTTAATAATGACGTGGAGATGCTTGACGTATAAAAAAGAACTAAGGTTATCTTAGTTCTTTTTTGTTATATTTCTTTGACGAACCAATATCATCGCTTTGATTTTTACAAAAGGCACTTAAAACTTCTGATAGTTCCTCTATTTTATCTTTGTAATTTACGTTGTCAATAAGTGTTCCATAAAGCTTTTCATTATGAATTTCATTAAGGTCGCTATCTTGTAATACTGAGATTACATCCACCCATACTTTCTCATCAGCGTTATTCGGAATAAAAGTAGTTAAATAGTTAATTATAGAATTAATACGTTCTATTGGTATACGTCGTTTAAAACCACTACTTGCCTTACGAATTCCAATTGGAATATGAGCTCTTGTTTCGTCGGCATCTTCCCCATTTGGGGATACCCTTCTTCTTGAGGTACTATAAATTTGAACGTTTATGTAATCCGTAATTCTGTCAGTATTGTTATAGCATTTATTCCCACCTACCAGTGAGTTAGTAATATCATCAATGTATTTGGTATTTAATTTCATTTTGCTCCATCTCCTATAAATATTCTTTATCTTATCACATTCTATTATAAAATACAAATAAAAATAGCATATTTATGCTATTTTGTAAAAAAATTAAGAATCATGTTTAAATTAAGCCCAGTTAACATTATGATGGTTGCCGCAACAGATAAATATGGGCCAAAAGGTAGTATGTTATTATTATTTTTTATCAAGCTAACAATTGATAAAGGAAGCGCAATAAATGACGCAATAAAGATTGTAACAATCGACATGTCAAATCCTAATACCAACCCGATAAAGAATAATAATTTAATATCACCACCACCGAGGCTTTCGGTCTTAAATATTAAATCTCCAAGTGCTTTAAACAAATAAAGAATCGCAAAAGCTCCAAGACCATTTAATATTGGCATTACAAGACCATTGAACACTGATATGTTATTAACGACTACATTAGCTATTAATTCTACTATAATTAATAGCGTACCAACGATTAAAACCTCGTCTGGTATTATGAAGTACTTAACATCACTAATACTTATTATAATTAAAACCGAAATAAACGTTATTGCTATTAAAAATTCAAGCGTTAAACCAAATTTTAAATAAGATAGTAAAAAGAGTATTCCGGTTAGAAGTTCAAAGAAAGGATAAAAAATTGATATCCTTTCTTTACACACCTTACATTTACCACCTAGAAATATATAAGATATTACTGGTATTAATTCATAAAACTTAAGTTTATGTTTACAATTTGTACAGTGAGACGCTGGGAATACAATTGACATATTATTTGGTAAACGATAACCTACTACGTTGTAAAAAGAACCAAATATCAAACCGACGATAAATATCATAACTCCATTAAATATTTCTAAATTCATAATTACTCCTTTTATAATGCGTCATACATACCATACATAGGTAAGATTACAGCAAGTAAAATACCACCTACTAAAACAGCTAGAACAACGATCATAATTGGCTCTATCAAAGATTTCATTTGGTTTATAATCGTTCGGTGCTGTTCTTGATAATAATCAGAAACCCTCTCCATCATCGGTCCTAACCTACCGGTTTTTTCACCTGTAATAAGCATTTGATAGGCAATGTTAGGAAAGGCCCAATGATCTTTAAAAGCCGTTGAAATGGCCTCACCCTTGGTTAGGTTTTTAGCCGTATCAAAAATAAGTTTTTTATATACTTCATTTTCAGTTATTTTACTTAAAACGTCCATCGAATCAGTAATAAATACGTTATGGTTAATAAGATTTGCAAATGTTTTAGCAAAAATAGTAACCTCGTTGTATATTATAATATTACCGAATACAGGTAAGTGCATCGCAAACTCTTGCATGCTTCTTCTAAATGCTTTAACATTTTTAAATAAATATATATATATTAATATTACAACAATTAACACCAACAAAATGTACATTAAATAGTCTTTCAAGAAATCACTTATGGCAATTACTACCTTAGTTATCGTTGGTATATCGCTACCTAAATCAGCATATATATCAACGAACTGTGGAACTACCCACATCAAAATAAACGTAACTACTACAGCGGCAAAAATCGTAACGATAACCGGATACATCATCGCGGATTTCATCTGTCTTTTCGTGCTCTCAGATTCAGTATAATAATCTACCATGTCATCTAATGTTTCTGGTAAATTACCAGTCATTTCAGCCGTCTTTATCATGTTTATTAAAAGTCTAGGAAACGTATCCCTTCTTTTTTCCATGGCAACTGATAGTACGTCACCCATTGATAAGTCATAATAAACGGCGCGCCAAGCTTTCTTTTCATTAATGGCTTTAGCTTGATCTTCTAGTATTTTTACAGCTTCCGCCAATGCAATACCTGATTTTAAATAAGCGGATAACTGTGATAAATAAAAAATCAAACGGTTTCTTTTCATCTTATAAGTAAATATGTTAGGTTTCGCTTTTGCAGCGGTTATTTCGTAAACCTCATACCCTTCTGCTAACAAAAACGAATGTACATCTACCCTAGATAATGCCTCTATTTCACCTTTTTCTAATTCACCCTTTGAATTACGAGCTGTGTAAGTAAATAATAAAGGTTTGGTCAAACGTGATGCTTCTTTGCTTTTATCCTTAAATTGTTCGTCTAATACGCTTTTTTTAGCTTCTAATTCAAGTTCTTCCTTTTTGTTATACGTAAGCTTTTTATAAAAAGACTTTAATTTATCAGAAAAAGTAACTGGTACACCTTTAGCTTTTAACGCTGCTTCCTTCTTTTCTTTCGCAGCCTCCCATGCTTCTTCCTTTTTCTTACGTTCTAATTCACGTGCTTGTCTTTCTTTTTCTTTCTTTTCGTTTTCGAGTCTAATTCTTTCTTGTTCTTTTACTCTTCGAGCTTCCTCGGCCCTTGCCTTTGCAACTAAACGTTCGAACTCCTTTTGTCTTTTTATTTTATTTTTTTCTTTCTCTTTAGAAATCTTAACCGGATCAGTTTCTTTTACTGGCGCTTTCGGAGTTTCATATGCTGATCGTTTTTCTTTGACAACCTTAACCGTTTCTCCTGGTTTAACCTCAGGCATTACGTGTGCTTTTTCTTCTTTTTTATTTTTACCTATTCCAAAAACCTTTCCAATACCAATGACGAAATAATAAGGTAATAATAACACCGTTATAAAACCTCTGTATATAAAAACGAATGGTAACAAAATAATATCTAACGCGCTCATAACACACCTTCCTATTCTATTGAATATTATAACATAAATTTTTATATTTTAAATAATAAATAGTTATTTTTATCACATTAAATAGGCCATTTATAAATTTTTATCATATATTAATATAGAGGTGATTATATGTATGGCAGTATTCCATATATGATTCCTAACGTCGGAATGTCAGCTGCACCAGTTGCAAACGGGCTATCAAGCGCTGCTAATTTAAGTAACGCAGCTAACACGACCGGAATTTTAGGCAGGGCTGGTTCCTTATTCAGCAAAATAAATTGGGGATCACTACTTTCAAATGCACAAAAAACACTAAACGTTGTTAATCAGGCGATACCATTGTACTACCAAGTTAAACCAGTTTTCAAAAACATTAAAACGCTCGGACGAATTGGTAAAGAATTTACTAAAATTGGAAATTCTAATACGGAGGTTTCAACAAGTAACACAAATGCCGAGCAAAGTAATATAAGCGCCGAAACAACTAATAATACCCAAACCATTCCTGAACCAACCTTTTTCTTATAAAAAAGAAATGAATAAAAACACTAATCCGTTTTCTTACTCATTTCTTTTTTTATTTTAATATTTTTTATAAATAATTTTAACTTTTTCCATACCATAGTGTTAGGCAAACTGCTAATTATTTTTTTGTTTTTATTGATAATATTTAACAATAATTCGTTAAATAATTCATTTTTGTTCATAAGAAGAACAGGACCGAAATACATTTGTTTTGAGCTGTATTTTCTTATTCCCTTTTTAAACTTTATCACCGTGTAAATAATGCCTTTTTCTTTAACTAGAGTCTCGTCTTTAATAAAATATCCTAGTTTAACAACGTTAATACGCACCTTATCAATTCCGGTGTTAGACTGAACAATAATCGTATGTATATTTTTTAATTTATTCTTTTCGTTATTTAATATACTTATAATTTTTTGATCTCCAAGACCTGATATAACTAAAGTATCAACGTTATCATTATCTTTTATTTTCGAAAGGCCATCCGCAAGTCTTACCTCAACGTTTTTCACGTTACTTTCTTTTATATTCTTTCTTGCACCTTGTAAAGCACCTTCTGTTATGTCGCATGCTATTGCTTTTTTTATTATATTATTTTGAGAAAGATAAATGTCTAATAACGCGTGATCACATCCAACGTCGGCAACCGTCGATCCTTGCTCTACCATTTTAGCAATAGAAAATAACCTTTTTGATAATTTAATGTTAGTCACTTAAATAATCCTTTAATTTCCTTGACCTTGAGGGATGTCTTAATTTTCTTAGTGCTTTTGCCTCTATTTGCCTTATTCTTTCACGGGTAACACCAAACATGTTACCAACCTCTTCTAGGGTATGACAAGTTCCTCCATGAAGTCCAAAACGTAATTTTAAAACCTCTTCTTCACGAGGAGTTAAGGTACATAAAACCTCTTCAATTTCGTCTTTTAAAACTTCGTTTATGGCATATTCTTCCGGGCTCATTGAACTTTCATCCTTTAAGAAATCACCAAGGTGAGAATCATCTTCTTCGCCAATTGGGGTTTCAAGAGATAATGGATCTTGAGAAATTTTAAAGATTTCCCTTACTTTATCTTCGGTTGTTCCCATTTTTTTAGCTAATTCTTCTTCGGTCGGTTCACGGTTTAATTCAAGGGTAAGTTGTCTTTGAATTCTTTTTAATTTATTAATGGTCTCTACCATGTGTACCGGAACACGAATCGTTTTGGCTTGGTCTGCAATTGCACGGGTTATGGCTTGTCTAATCCACCACGTAGCATAAGTTGAGAATTTATATCCTTTTGATGCATCAAACTTATCTACCGCTTTCATAAGTCCGATGTTTCCCTCTTGAATTAGGTCTAAGAAAGATAAATTTCTTCCAACGTAACGTTTAGCAATAGATACAACAAGTCTTAAATTTGATTCGGCAAGTATTCTTTTTGCTTCCTCATCGCCTTCTTCAACGCGTTTAGACAAAGCAAGTTCTTCATCCAAACTAAGCAAGCTTATTTTACCAATTTCCTTTAGATACATTCTAACCGGATCGTTTATGTTTGCATTTTTAGGTAATGATACGTCTTCTATGGTAAGAGCATCGCCCTCATCTTCATCATTACTATCATCTTCAAAATTTTCTGAAATTATTTCAATATTATTGTCATGAAAAGCATTGTATAATTCATCTAATGAGTCTGCGTCTAACTCTAAACCTTTTAGACTTTCAGCTAACTCTTCATAAGTTAATACACCTTTTTCTTTACCTTTTTTTAATAATTCTTTTTTTCTTTCTTCAAACGTTTTTATTTCTTTCATTATTTACACTCCTTCTTTTTTAAACTTCTAAGCCTTTCTAATAAAGCAACTTTTTTACCAACGTTTTCTTCATTTTTTATTTTAGTTTTAAGTTTATCAATTTCACTTTTTAATACGCCCTCATCAATGGTTTTTATATAATCGTTTATAACGTCATTTGAAACATCATTTGGAAGGTTTAAGTCATCAATTCTTAATACCTCGTTGATAAGATTTGTTTTATCTTCTAAAAATATAGTAAAGTCAGTTACGTTAATATATTTATTTCGCTCATAAAATTCCAATATTTCCATTGCAATCCTAGAAAGCTGTTTATCTTGCAAATACGAAACCTTGTTTTGATATAACAAGATAGCATCTACGTTTCTCAACATATAATATATTAAATATTCTTCTGCTTTTACATACTTGTCTTTACCAGTTGTTATTCTTTTGTTAATTATATTAACATTAGTTTTTGGTTTATTGGATACCATATCGTTTATGGTATTTACGTCAACACCAGTTTCTTTAGCGAGCTTTTTAACCGTTAATTCATAAACTATTTTATCATTTATTTTTTCGAGTTCTTTTACGGCAGAATCCAAGTATTTCGATACCTCTTTATAATCGTTAAAATTAATATCTTTTTTATTTATATCCAATTTAAACATAATACTTGAAAGAGGGTTGTCAAGGTGCGTTAAAAAAGCATCAACTCCTTTTTTTATTACGTAATCATCTGGATCTAAATCATCTTCTAACCTTATTATTTTTGGATTAATGCCCACTTTTTCCAAGGCATCCAAAGCGCTTAAAGTTGCCTTTTCTCCGGCTTTATCACCATCGAAACACAACACAACGTTTTTAGCCATTTTTTTAATTAGATTTGCATGTTCCTTGGTTATTGCCGTCCCCATCGTTGCAACAACGTTTTTAATACCAACACTGTATAATCTAATGACATCCATAAAGCCTTCAACAATTATTATTTGGTGCTTTTCTCTAGCTACGTTAATCGCTCGGTGATAATTATATAAAACCGTTCCCTTTTTAAAAATAACGGATTCTTTAGAATTAACGTATTTGCTTTCATCTGTCTCACCATTATATATTCTTCCGGAAAAGCCAATAACTTGTCCAGTTAAGTTGTACAAAGGAAACATTATTCTGTTTCTAAAAACATCATAAGTGTACTTATCCTTCCTGCCGCATAGTCCAACGTCTATTAATTCATTAAGATCGTATCCCTTATTTGATAATAATTTACTTAAATTATTATCGTTCATTGATAAGCCAATTTCAAATTCTTTTATTATATCATCGTTTAAGTTTCTTTTACTTAGATAATCAACTGCTTTCTTACCATAGACACTTCTAATGTTATTTTGATAATATTTACATGCTATATCAAACAGCTTATAATACTTTTCATATTTCTCATTAGTGGCAACTTTTTTTGGAGCGTCTTGATAATCAATACTTATTCCTACGCTTTTAGCAACTTTACTTACCGCCTGGACAAAACTGATGTTTTCATAATTCATAACAAAGTTAAAAACGTTCCCAGACGCGCCACAAACAAAGCAGGTATATATTTGCTTTTCAGGAGATATACTCATACTAGGATTATGATCATCATGAAATGGGCATATCGCAAAATAATTTTTTCCCTTTTGTTCCAATGGAAGATATTCACTAATAACGTCCACGATGTTTACTTTACGCTGAATATCTAAAATTAAATCATATGGTATTTTCTCCATAAAAAGGTCCTCCTAATTTAATTATTCTCCACTTTTTTAAAAATTCCCCTAATTTTTTTAAAAAAATAAAAAAAATAGCAAAAAAACGCCATTTTCGCTATTTTTATTCACCATCCATGATATCTTCTATCCTAGATAATGCATCGTATAAAGAGACCTCTTCAAAATCATCTTTTTTTCTTTGTTTTATTTCCACTATCTGATCTTTAATTTTGTTACCAACCGTAATCCTAATTGGAATTCCAATTAAGTCCATGTCGTTAAATTTAACCCCAACCCTTTCTTCCCGATCGTCTAATATGGTAGATATTTTTGAGTTTCTTAAAGCATCGTATAAATAATTAGCGGCATCCGTTTGCGCTTCATCATTAGTAGATACAACAACTATCGAAACCTTAAACGGGGCGATTTCCATCGGCCAAATTATTCCTTTATCATCGTGATGTTGTTCGACAACCGCAGCCATGCACCTACCTATTCCTATGCCATAGCATCCCATCCAAACAGGAAGACTCTCGTTTTCTTTACTAAGGTAATTAAGGCCTAAATTCTCTGAGTACTTGGTTCCAAGTTTAAACGTGTTACCAATTTCGATACCGTTTTTAAAATTTAAACTCTTACCACAATTCGGGCAACGGTCATTTTCGGTTATGTTTCTTATGTCTCCAGTTAAAACGTAATTAAAATCTTCTAAATTTACGTTTTTAAAATGATAATCGGTTTTATTTGCTCCAACGATAAAATTTCGCATGTTCATAACTTCGTTATCCATTATTACCGGAACACTAAGTCCAACTGGCCCAGCAAATCCTATAGCCGCTCCGGTTACATCTTCAACTTCTTCGACACTAGCTAGACATACTTCGCTAGCATTTAAAAGTTTTTTTAACTTTGATTCGTTTACTTCCATGTTACCTTTTACTAACACACCATAAAATTGGCCATCAATTTTGTAAATTAACGTTTTAACAAAACGATCTTTGTCCTCTTCTAAATACTTAGATACTTCTTCTATCGTACCTGCTGAAGGGGTTTTAACTAACTCCCTTATTTTTAGTTCTTCATCACTTTTTTCGGTTAATAAAGTGCATTTAGCAACATCACTGTTAGCAGCGTAACCACAATGATCACAAATAACCAATTTATCTTCACCAATATCAGTTATCGCTTGAAATTCCTCAGATAAAAGTCCACCCATAGCACCAGTATCCGATTTAACAATTTTATAATCAATACCAAGCCTAGTAAAGATTTTTTTATATGCGTTATACATATCATTATACGAGTCATTAAGGCCTTTTTCATCCATATCAAATGAATATGCATCTTTCATTAAAAATTCCCTTACCCTAATAAGTCCATAACGGCACCTTGGTTCATCTCTAAATTTATCTTGAATTTGGTAAATACTAAAAGGAAGATCTTTATATGATTTAACCTTTGCCTGGGCTGCAATGGTAAATAACTCTTCATGGGTAGGAGCTAAAACATAATCTTTATCAAAACGATCTTTTAGAGAAAACATATCCTTACCAAATGCATCTCTTCTACCAGAAGTTTCATATATTTCTTCTGGGATTAACGCCGGCATTAATAACTCACCAGCATCAATACTTTCCATTTCTTCTCTTATTATTTTTTCTATGTTTTTCATAACTTTATATCCAAGTGGAAGATACATGTACACACCTGATGAACTTTTCTTTATCATTCCACACCTGGTTAGTAAGTTCCCGCTTGACGACTCTTCGTCTTTGGCATCTTCTCTTAAAGTATAAAAATAACTATGTTTAAGTTTCATATTACTACTCCTTTTTCAAAATAAAGTATATATCAAATTTTGATTTTATGCAATAAAAAAGGATACACTTTAGTGTTCCTTTTTCTTCGCAATACCAGTAACTGGTATTGGTGCATCCTCATCCTTCATAGAAATAGCTGGATATTTTTCTCTAAATGCATTATAATTTGATACCCAAACTAATAATTTAACTCCCTCATTAGTTGGACAATACCTAACTACCATTGGGTTAAGTGTTATTAAAAACGAGATCGTGTTTTTAACATCAAACAATTCTACTCCCTTTTCAACGGCTGATGTTTCTATTCCAGCATAATCAATTAAAACCTTACTATCAGATACTAAACTTATTTCATCATCAATAAGTTCCATAACCGCTTCATCAGGTCCAAACTTCTTTGATGGTGAAACCATATTATTAAGAGTCTTTTGTTTTCCTTGAGTTCCTGAAATAGTTTTTATACAATCCATTATCATCCAAAACCACCTGTCCTTTTTCTATTTTAATTTATCTAAAACAATTTTTAATTTACTTTCTTCATCCGCAAGTTTTTCTCTTTCCTGCTTAACAACCATTTGCGGAGCATTATTTACGTATCTTTCGTTAGACAAAAGTTTTTTTCTTCTTTCAATGCTTTCCTCCAACTGTTTACGCTCTTTTTCTAAGCTTTCTATGTCTTCTTTTGAATTTTCTTTAGCTTCGTAACATAAGGTTACTTTACCATACGAGAATACCACATCAAACATAGTAGCTCCTTCAAAGGAAGATAGTATGATATCACATTTTAAAAGTCTTGTCAACACATCTTTATTATTATCTATTATGTATTTATTATCCTCACCTAAATCATTAATTATACCAAATCCCTTTGGCACGTTATTTTCAGCCTTAGCATTACGAATTCCTTTTATAATTTCAGTTAATGCATCTATTTCTTTTTCTGCATCAACATAAATACCATTAACATCATATACCGGATAACCAGATAAAATTATGCTTTTTGCGTCTTTAATCGGAAGGGAATCATATATCTCATCGGTTACGTAAGGCATGAACGGATGAAGCATTTTAATTATATTAGTTAAAACCAATGTTAAAGTAGATTTGGTGGATACATTATCAATTGAAACCTTACTATATTCTATGTAGACATCACAAAAATCTTCCCAAATAAATTTATATAATTCATTGCCAACCAGGTTGAAGTCATATTTGTCCATGTTTGTTCTTACGTTTTTAATGGTCTTATTAAGCTTGGTTAAAATCCATTTATCACTAGAAGTTAAACCGCTTAAATTAATTTCTTTTAGATCTTCAGTATTCATTAAAACATACCTGGATGCATTCCATATCTTATTAATAAAGTTCCAAGTTGCTTTAACTTTATCTTCATCATATCTTAAGTCTTGTCCTGGTGCTGAATTAGTCGTTAAAAACCAACGTAAGGAATCTGCTCCATACGTATCTATAACATTCATAGGATCAACACCATTACCTAGGGATTTAGACATTTTTCTTCCTTCTTTATCACGAATAAGCCCGTGTATTAAGCAATCTTTAAAAGGTCTTTTTCCAGTAAACTCTAAAGATTGGAACACCATTCTACATACCCAGAAGAAAATGATATCATAACCCGTAACTAGCACGTCATTAGGAAAATATCTTTCTAAATCTGGTGTCTTATCTGGCCAACCTAAAGTACTAAACGGCCATAAGGCACTTGAAAACCAAGTGTCTAAAACATCTTCATCTTGTTTCCAACCATCACCTTTTGGTGGTTCCACTCCTACATATACCTCATCATTTTTATACCACGCTGGAATTCTGTGCCCCCACCATAGTTGTCTTGAAATACACCAATCATGACAATCACTCATCCAGTTTATAAGTATTTTTTCAAATCTTTCCGGTATAAAGTTAACCTTCTTATTATTATCTTTTTGATTTTCTAAAACATGTTTAGATAGTTCTTTCATATTAACGAACCATTGTTTAGATAAATATGGTTCAACCATAACACCAGTTCTTTCGGAATGCCCAACGTTATGAGTCATCTTTTCTATTTTAATTAATAAATCAGCCTCTTTTAAGTCTTTAATTAAAGCTTGTCTACACTCATACCTATCCATACCATTATACTTACCGGCATTTTCATTCATGGTAGCATCTTCGTTCATGACAACTACCCTTTGTAAGTTATGACGATTACCTACTTCAAAGTCGTTAGGATCATGAGCCGGAGTTATTTTAACAACTCCTGTACCAAACTCTGGATCAGCGTGTTCATCACCAACAATTGGAATCGGCTTATTAACAATCGGCAAAATAACGTTTTTACCAATTAACTTGTTATATCTTTCATCGTTTTGATTAACCGCAACCGCAGTATCACCAAACAATGTTTCAGGCCTTGTTGTAGCGACCTCTAAATAATCATCAGTGCCTTCAATAAAGTACTTAATGTGATAGAAGGCTCCCTCTACGTCTTTATAGATAACCTCTTCGTTTGATAAAGCGGTTTTCTGGACAGGATCCCAGTTAATTATACGTTCTCCCCGATAAATCCATCCTTTGTTATATAAATCAACGAAGACCTTCGTAACGGCTTTATTAAGACCTTCATCAAGAGTAAATCTTTCCCTTGAATAATCTAATGCAAGCCCAAGTTTTCCCCATTGCTCTCTTATTGTCTTGGCATATTCTTCTTTCCATTCCCAAGCTTTTTCTAAGAAACCATCACGACCTAAATCTCTTTTGTTAATACCTTGAGATTTTAATCTATCAACAACTTTAACCTCGGTTGCTATCGCGGCATGATCCATACCAGGAAGCCACAAAGCATCATATCCATCCATTTTTTTATAACGAATTATGATATCTTGTAAGGTGGTATCCCATGCGTGTCCTAAGTGAAGTTTACCAGTTACGTTAGGTGGTGGTATAACTATTGAGAAAGCTTCCTTCGTTAAATCTCCAGCCTTAAAATAGTTATGTTTTAACCATTTTTCATATTTTCCTTCTTCTACCTCTTTATGATTATATTTCTTTTCCAACATTTTTATTTTCTCCCTTCTTTAAATCTATATCATTATCTTTATAAAACTTATAATTACTAAAATAATCTTTTAGGATTTTGGTTCTTTCTTCAACACTCGATGAAAAAGTATCAACACCATCATAGTCTCCCGTTTCGTCAACCTTAATTAAACTATATTTTTCTTTAAAAATGTTTGCTAAATCCTTCTTGTTTTTCTTTAGCCAATTAATTTGGTCAGGGGTAATTTTTAATACGTCCTTTGGTACATAAAATGATGTATAACAATCACCACCAGTAGTTATTTCTATAATAATACAACCTTGTGATACCAGCTCTAATGCGTAATTAAACGACATTTCATCTTTAAAAACAGATTTACTAACCTTAAAATCTTTATATTTATTACAAAAATTCCTAATTCCGTAAATATGAAATTGGTTCAAATCTTTATCAAGCGGAAAAACACTTTCTATTTCACCATTTATTTCTTTTGGCATAACAATTATACTAGATCCAAGACTTCCTATTAACATACAATCACTTCCTTTCTTATAGTTATGGTGCTTTCTTCTTTAAATATGTTATTTCGTAAATAAAAACGCTCATCCAAACAAAGGATGAACGTTCGTCCACGGTACCACCTTAATTCATATCAAAAAGATATGCAACTTATTACCTTAACGCGGTACACGCAATTACTTACTATCATTTCAATAATTGAGCTCCAAAGCTACCTTCAACCATCCTTCACGCAAACTTACACCAACCATCTGCTCTCTATGGTAAATAAATGATTTACTCCTCTTTTTCATCGCTTTAAAAAGTATATTTGTAGTATATCAAAAAAATTATTAATAATCAATAAATTATTCATAAGCGTTAAAAAGTTGTATCCTATCTAAAGAATCTTCGGTAATAGTATCCGTTACGTCTATTCCTATCGAATCATTAATCACGATACCATCACAACTATTTCCATTACACCTAACCCTAATGTTATTGTTATCATCCTTACAAGATGATAAAGTGCCATTATCGTTATTACAAAAATCTTTAGGCCAATACATTGTTCCGTACCTACTATTTATTTTTACTATTATGTCCAACGTATTCCAGTTATTTGCATCTCCACCTTCAACTTTTACTAATTTTGCATCTAATTTGGTCCCGTTTATTAAATCGTCGTTAGCTTTCCCAATCAAACTACTAGATGATGAAAACTGTGCTAGTGCTGCTCCTAAAAACATTAAAAACGCTATTAAAAGTGTATATAAAACAGTTGTTACCGCAAACCCCTTATTATTAAGCATAAGAATCACTCCTATTCTTAATATATAATAACATCTTTTAGTTAAAAAAACCATATTTTTATAAAAATATGGTTAGCAAATTAACTTTTATATACATATAATAAAGTAAAGGTGATTATCATGCGTCCAAACAATTTCTTTTTTGGTGGTTTAACTAAATATGTTATTCTTGTGGTTGTTTTCTGTGTAATTACTTTTTATCAAGCCATCCTTGCGTTAATTCTTTGTGCTCGCTTTCACGTGTTTTTGTTATTCGTAGACCTTGTCATTTTGTTCTTTGGTATTTTTTGCCTCATTTTCCATAAATAATATATCCGTAGTTACTAAGTAATTACAAAGTTTAGATACATTAATAGTTTGTTTCATCTCTGATGTATTAAAATCAAGTTTAGGTGGTATAAAAAGAATAATAAATAAGAGTTTTCTTTCTTCTTTGGTAAGTGGAAACCTTTTTGTGTATTCTTTATATAGATGATTGAAATCATACTTGTCATAATTATTTTTATATAATCTTATAAAATCATAAATCGGTAGATCCCTAACCGATTTATCCCAACTTATAAGCACGTTCTCATCAGACCTTATTAAATGTTCGGGTGATAAATCATTATGTAATAAAACCACCCTTTTTTTTAACTTATTCTTCATAATATCATACCACTCATCTAACTGCCTTTTACAAAAATTAAGACAAGAAAAAATTTGAGAGCAATTTCTTGCTAACATATAATTACTAGGAGACATATATATTTCTCCTTCTATCATGGTAATGATATCATCATAATAACTATACGTATTATCGATTTTAAAGCCTAAGTTTTCGTACACCTCTTTAATTTCATCAAGGGTGATATCCTTGTAATAAACCGTCTTATTATGAAGAAGAGCATCCATTTTTACAAGGTCGCTCATCTTTTGTTCTTTTGGTGTTGGGTTGTCGTTAACATATTCATAAACATAAACATCGTCATCGGCATATGCTAATCTAGGTAAGTACCCAAACCCTCTCGAGTTTAAATAATTATAGGTTTGTAATATGTTGCAATTATTTTGTTTAACTACGTATTTTTTATTCTTATTATCCATGTAAATAATTGCTTTTTTATAAAATTCATATCTTCTAACGCAAGGGCATAAATCCTTTACTTTCTTTTTTAATCTACTATTATTCATTTATTAGACGGAATTATTAACTTGGTCCCTAAAACTATATTTTCAAGATCGTTATACTTTGCTAGTTCTTCATCGGTTACTTCGTACTTCTCTTTTATTTGTTCAACGGTTTCGTTATCCCTTACGATATGAACTTTATAACACACATATTTTTCTTCACTGTTAAGAAAACCAGAAGATAAATTGTTTACCAAGTTTTGATTTCTCTCAGAGTCAACATCAGTTGCGTTCTCTTCTTTGTTTTCTATATCTTCAGTTACCGTTACCTCTTTTTCCTCTTTATTCATTTCGCGTTCATCACCTCTATTAATATTTTCTTTTGAAATAGGTTCATCCTTTATTTTATCAGCAAAAACAACGTTAGTTATTTCTTCTGTTTCTAATTCTTCTTTAGGCTTTTCAGTTTCTTTTTTTAAATAAACTAAATTATTTACCATAACATCAATATGAACCCTTAAATATTCATCATTTATTATTTCATAATAAAAATCATCTATATCTATTTGCACCTTGCTAGCATCATACTTATCATCCAAAGTTATATCAAAAGGTACAACCTTTTCAAACACCTCTTCATTTACACTAATATCATTGATTTTGTATTTTCCACTAATGGTAAAACTACCAACGATGGAATCGTCATTTTCCATCGAAAGATTATGTTCTAGCGCAATACTTGTTATCTCTGATATTTTAGTTGATAAACTTAGATCTTTAACAAAAGGAATTATTTGTTTCATATACTCATCTCCATTCTGTTAAAATCTATGCAAAAAAAATAAGAAAATGTTAATTTTTCTTATTTTTTTTAAATATTTCATCATATATTTCACCATAGTTATCAACCATTATTATATTTAGTTTATTTCTTACTTCTTTTGGTATGTCATCTATGTCCGGTTCATTTTTCTTAGGTATTATTATGGTTTTTACGCCAGCGGCATATGCACCGATGGATTTTTCCTTTAAACCACCGATAGGAAGTACTTTACCAGTTAAAGTCATCTCACCGGTCATGGCATAACTTTCAGGAACTACCTTGTTAGTTAAACTACTTATTATTGCGGTAGTAAGTGCCGTTCCAGCAGAAGGACCATCTTTTTTTATTGCCGTTTCGATAGCGTTGATGTGAATACACGTGTTTTCAAGCTTTGTTAAATCTATTTTGTATTTTTTAGCATTACTTTTTATATGACCTAACGCTATCATGGCACTTTCTTTCATTACGTCTCCTAAGTTTCCTGTTAACTTAACATTATCACTAGATTCATAAGTTACCACTTCAATAGGTAAAATATCCCCGCCAAAACTAGTATACGCAAGGCCATTTACAACTCCAGGTACCCCGCATGTAAGAAAACTATTATTTTCAAATTTCGGTTTACCCAAATAATCCAAAAGCTTTTTGTCAGTTACCTTTACGTTGATGGTATCCTTCTTATCTTCAATCATCTTTTTTACATATTTTCTAACAACTTTATTAATAACCCTCTCAAGTTCACGTACGCCAGCTTCTTTTGTGTAATTCCTAATCATTGTTAAAATAATATCATCAGAAAACCTTATGTTTTCCTTTTCTAAGGCGTATTCTTTACATGCAAGTGGAATTAAATGTTCTTTTGCAATAAATAACTTCTCATACTCGGTGTAACTAGATAAATTAATTATTTCTAATCTATCTTTTAGTTCGGTTGGTATTTGATCAGCGTAGTTAGCTGTTAAAATAAACATGATCTTTGATAAATCATATGGTTCTTCAACGTAATTATCATAAAACTTATCATTTTGTTCTGGGTCTAATACCTCTAGCAAGCTACTTGCTGGATCTCCTTTAATATCCTTGGTCATTTTATCTACTTCATCAATCAAAAAGACCGGGTTGTTAGATCCACATTTCTTAAGGGCATTTATTATTCTACCTGGATTAGCACCCATGTAAGTTCTTCGGTGTCCAATTATCTCAGCTGGATCATTTACCCCACCAACCGATATTTTAACAAACTTTCTGTTCATTGCGTCCGCGATTGATTTAGCAAGTGATGTTTTTCCGACTCCGGGAGGACCTACCAAACAAATTATAGGGGCCTTATTTGAAACGCTTCTTTTCTTTACCGCTAGATATTCAATTATTCTTTCTTTTATGTCATCAAGCCCGTAATGAGACGAGTCCAAAACGCTTTTCACATTATTTAAGTCGGTGTTATCTTTGGTAGTATTATTCCATGGTAAACTTATTAATACGTCAATGTAGTTTCTAATTATTCCAACTTCAGGTGAAGCAGATGGAGTTGCTTCATATTTTTTTAATTCTTTTTCTAACTTTTTAGTAATACTTTTTGGACATTTTAATTTCTTTATTTTTTCTTTTAATTCTTCTACTTCATCATCCTTAGAAGATATATCCCCGAGCTCTTCTTTAATAAGTCTTATTTTTTCTCTTAATATAAACTCGGTTTGAGTTTTATCCATTTCGTTTTTTAATTTTATATCTAACCTTTTTTCTATTTCAAAAACATCTAGTTCCTTTTGAATATCCTCAAGGTTCATCATTACCCTTGTATGTGGGTTGACCATCATTAAAAACTCATATTTTCTTTCAAAACTTATTGGCAAATAATTTGCAACTACGTCCGCTAAACGACTAACGGTCTTTATATCATCAATAACTGATAAAATGCTATTAGATGCGTAAGGAACCGTTGTTATATAATTTTCAAGCTCATTTTTTAGCTTTCTAACCAATGCTTCCTCATCTGATGCATCTATTGCGTATCTCGTTGGAGAAGATATGTTACCCGCGAAAATACCTTCCTCGTTGTCATATGGCAAAAACTTATTTATAACGGCACGTTTTTGACCTTCAATGGTAACTCTAGTACATCCGTTTGGCAAAATGGTTTTCTTAGTTATCTTACCAACAACTCCAAGATTAGGAAGCTTTTTTATCTCAATTCTTTCTTCTAAATAATCAAGGGGAGATACCAAAAGTACGTATCCATCATGATTATTAGTCGCAATATCTATAATTTTTGTATCTAATTCATCCATTAAATCTATCTTAAGTTCTGCATAAGGAAGAACGATAATTCCTCTTAAAAGTATCACTGGTAAATCTGTTTTAGTCATAAAAAAACTCCTTCCATAAGCAAACATAAATTTTACCTTTTATTATAAACTAAGCTCCGTAAAAGTCAAGATGCTAACATAATTTAGTGGCATAATTTTGTTCATGATTAAATAATAAAAGAATGCCTCATAGCACTCTTTGATAATCACTTAATTCTTTTTAAAAATTCTATATATTTTACTAACAGCTTCATTCAATTCTAACGTTTCCTCGTGCTTATCTTTGTTATAATCCGTATAGTACAACAAAGTTTTACTATCATAATCATACGAGAAAAAATCATGAGTAACTTTATCTTTAAACGTTTTTTCTACCAATCCTTTATTACCATCAATGATAGCTTCGCTTTTTATTAATGAATCATCTGGTTGGTTACCAGATATTTGTGTTAGTGTAAGTATTCCTAGATTTAGTACTTCATTTTCTGCATTACAATTTTTACTACGCGGAACTAATAGCAGTCCTCTACTTTCACAATCTCCAACTTGATTAACATTAATAGAATTATCATTTTTTATGTTAACCTCAAGCGTACTAGTTTGGCGGTTGTTGTCAAAACAAGAATACGTTTTGTTATATTTTCCTTCTTTTAAAACCCGATTCCTTTTTGGGTCAATCACACAACACTTACTATAAAAGTCTTTTAAAATTTTTTCATAATAATCACTTATTTTATTTATCCCCGCACATTTTATTCCCTCGTTTAATACTTCTAATACCGTCCTTGACATAACTACCTCACAATAAAAGGCAAACGATCGTTGCCTTTTTTAATTTATTTTTTTAAGATTTCCAAAACTTTTTGTACTTTTATATCATATTTTAACATTTCAAGGCCACCAAACGCTTTAATGTATTCATCTTTATCCATACCATGTTTTTTTGATTTTTGTTCTGCATCTTCTTCTGCTTCTTTATCAGTAGCATCGATTTTTTCACGTTCAATAATTTCATCAATTGCGAAACGAAGCTTAATTCTTTTTTCAGCCTCATCATGCATTTGTGATTTTAACTGTTCTTCTGAAGAATTAGTAAACTTATAAAATTGTTCTAATGTAATACCTTGCATTTTTAATCTTTCTTCATATTGAGCTACCATTCTATCTAATTCTTCGTGAATCATCTCATGTGGTACTTCTACTTCCGTTTGGTTAAGTAACGCTTCAAATAATTCATCTACGTATTTATTTTCTGCTTGATACTCCCTTTGTTCGATCATTGACTCTTTAACCGTCTTTTCTAAGTCTTCCTTGGTTTTAACATCTTCCAAACCTAAATCCAAGAAAAATTCTTCGTCTAATTCAGGATAAACCTTTGATTTAACCTCGTGAACGGTTACTTTAAAAACAACTGGCTTTCCTTTTAATTCCTCTGCGTGATAATCTTCTGGGAAAGTTACGTTAACATCTTTTTTGTCACCGGCTTTAACACCAATAAGTGCTTCTTCAAAACCAGGTATAAAAGAATGACTGCCTAATTCTAACGAATAGTTCTCTGCTTTTCCACCCTCGAAGGCTTTATCTCCGTCAAAACCTTCAAAGTCAATTATAATGGTATCTCCTTCTTCTGCTTTTCCTTCTTTTACTTGTAAGTCTGCATATTCTTTTCTCATTTTTTCAATTTCGCTATCAACGTCTTTTTTAGTTACTTTAATGGTGTCCTTCTTTACTCCCAAATCAGTGTATTTCTTAATTTTAACTTCTGGTTTAGTAGTGAACACAAATTTATAAATAACACCAGTCTCATCGGCTTTATCAATCGCAACGGTAGGCTGCACTATTGGTTCACCTTTAAACTTTTCTAAAGCTTTTTTATATGCATCCTGCATACAAGAATCAACTGCCTCAACAACTAAAGCTTGTTTACCATACTTTTTTTCATAAATATTTCTTGGTGCTTTACCTTGTCTAAAACCATCTATTTTAACGGTCTTAATAACCTTTTTAAATGTTTCGTCTAATTTTTGTTGCCATTCATCACCAGTTATTTCAATGGTTACTTCATGAATGTTTTTAGCTTTCTTTTCTTTTTTTTCTGCCATAAATATAATTCCTCCTAAATCACTTAGTATTATAACTTATTTATTTCCCTTTATCAAGTGTTTGTTAAGGTAAGAGGTAAGAAAAAAGACAGCCTTAGGCTACCTTAACGATTTTTATATCAAAGCTTCCGTTAGGAGATTCAACCGATACGGTGTCCCCTTCCTTTTTTCCCATTACGGCTATCGCAATTGGTGATTCGTTTGAAATCTTATTAGCAAACGGATCAGCCTCGTTAGTTCCAACGATGGTGTATTCCTCTTCTTCGTCGTCATCATCATATTTTATGGTAACAACAGAACCAACTTTTACTTTACCATCATTGTTGTTTTCAATTATAATTGCATGCTCTAAAGTATATTCAAGTTCTTTTATTCTAGCTTCTAGTTTTGCTTGATTTTCTCTTGCAGATGAATATTCTGCGTTTTCAGATAAATCACCTAATGCCCTAGCTTCTTTTATCGCTTGAATAATTTCTGGTCTTTTAACTTGTTTAGCTTCGTTAAGCTCCTCTTCTAATTTTAAAAAACCCTCACTAGTTAAATAAATTTCTTTTGTATCTTTTTTCATAATATCCACCTCAAATATTAAACATGGCTACCATGTTACTACATTTTTTTTGTTTTGTCAATCTAAAAAGTTGACACGCATCAAATCGTTTTTATTAACTCTTTTATCACAATTAATTTTTATTATTTGTTTCGGATGTCTAGCTGCATCAAGCACGTTTCCTTCCTCATCCTTTAAAGTTTGTATAACAAACGAATAATCTTCTTTACTCGGACCAAAAATGGTTACTTTATCGCCTGGTTTAAAAAAGTTTCTTTGTTCTATTACTGCTTCTTTGTTTATTTCATCATAATCTAATACTATGCCTAAAAAATCCTGATTAGAATCTTCTTGCCTAGTACCATAATATTGCTCTTTTTCACCAGGTTTTTTGTCAAAAAACTGTGGCGTGACATCACGGTTTGCGCACCTATATAAAATTCTCTTTGCCCTATTAATATATTCTTTATCTACCTTGTTGTTACTATACATATCAATTAACCTTCGGTATACCGATACGATGGTTGCAACATAATAAACAGACCTCATCCTACCTTCTAACTTAAACGATGAAACACCGATATTAATCATGTCCTTAATATAATCCACCAACGATAAATCCTTTGGGGCGATTGAGAAATTATCTTCGCTAGATAATTGTTTTTTATCTTCATCATATAAATTAAAATTAAACCTACATACCTGACAGCATCCTCCACGATTTGCATCACGGTTTGTAAAGTAATTAGATAATACGCATCTTCCGGATATATTAGTACACATAGCTCCATGAATAAAACATTCTACTTCGGCTCCTGTTTCACGGATGATGTTTTCTATGTCTTTTTTAGAGCATTCTCGTGCCAAAACTATTCTTGAAACGCCTTGATTTACGTAATAAAGGGCAGCATCTTTATTTAAAATGGACGCTTGGGTACTTAAGTGAAGTTCAAAATTAAAGTTATTTTTCTTAGCGATGTCAATTATTAGTGGATCGCTAAAGATTATTGCATCTACGTTCGCATCATCAAGGTTGCTAAGATACTCCTCTAACCCGTTTACATCGTCATTATGGAAAACAATGTTAATCGTTACGTAAACTTTAGCATTATGTTCATGAGCAAACTTTACACCTTCTTTGATTTCATTTAACGTAAAGTTTTTAGCGTTAGCTCGTAAACTATAATCAGTTCCGCCTAAATACACCGCGTCTGCACCATACGTAATCGCCCATTTTAACTTTTCGAGTGAACCCGCTGGTGCCAACAATTCTATTTTTTTATCATTCATTTTTCTTCACCTTATATATTGTTTTTTTATTAATAAAGCCTTCACTTGTCTCGTACTTATTCTTTATAATCTCATTTACTTTATGATTATCATTAATATTTTCTAAAACGTTTAAAAGTATTTCCTCATCCATTAAATAACCATCTATCACCTCATAATCAACCGGTAAATTATAACCAAGTAAGTTAAGTAGTTTACCATCTAATATGTGTGTTCCAAAATCATCTTCGGTTATTTTATAATAATCATTACCTTTGTTTTCTTTTATTTCGTAATGTTTCTTACCCATTTTCGGAATGTTAAAATGTTCCATATAATTGGTAACAAGATTTCTGGCAGACGTGGATAAATGAGAAAAACCAAAAACGTTTTTAAAAAGCAAGGCATCCGTATTTTGCTTGATTTCTTCTATTTCAGCACCTGTAATATCATCAGTTAATAAGACGCCCTTAACTCCGTTTTTAAAATAGTGATTAATGGTGTAGTAACTATTGTTTAAATGAAATTGATCCAAAATAACATCAGTTTTTAAATCATAAGTAAGCGCTGCTACATCACCAACTATTATTCCTTTTACACCAAGTTTATCTACATCTAGCAGCGTTTTTTTATACTCGCTTAACTCGTCATTGTAAATAATTTTATTAAATGATACAAAAATTTCTTTATCCTTGTTATCATCGATAATTTTTTTTATGTCTAATACATTAAAGGTTTTTTCAAATAGATAAGAAAATTTATCAATACCTAAAATATACCCATCAACGTTAAATGGGTATTTTAATTCTTGCAAAGAGTTAATTTTTAATATTCTTTTTGCCACGTTATTTTTTCTTCCTTCTTGAAATAGCAACTCCATCACCTACCTCAAAGAACCTTGTTTTAAACTCATCATTATCCTTAAGAAAGTTTATGTATCTTTCTAACTTTGTTATAAGTTGTCTTAAGTTTCTAGACATTTTACTTTTATCAGAATTAGTTAATCCATGAAAATTTATATTATCGGTTACTATGTAGCCTTTAGGCTTTAAATTTTCTTTAAATTTATTAAAGAACTTAATGTACTGACTTTTAGCAGCGTCAATGAAAATAAGATCATATTCCTCAGAAGTATTAAATGATAAGGCATCTGCTAATATAAGTGTTATTCTGGAATCTAATCCTAACTTTTTTACATTTTTAACCGCTTCAATGTATCTATCCTTATCACGCTCAATAGTAGTTACCATGACGTCTTCGCCTGCTAAAGCCATGTTTATCGCAGAATATCCTATTGCGCTACCTATTTCTAAAATGTTTTTAACTTTATTTAGTTTAATAAACTCCGTTAAAAACTCCATGCCATCCTTTTCCATGATAGGCACGCCTTTTTCATCAGCGTATTTTTCTATTTTTCTAATAAGAAATTCTTGATCCATAATTGCACCACCTAAATCTAAAAATAATTATAATAAAAAAAGAAATAAAAATCAATTTATTACGAAATAAATTAAAAAAACAACAGATGTTACTCTGCTGTTTCGTTTTCATCTTCAGGTTGTGAAAGTGATGACAAAATACCTTCAATAAGTTTCCATTCCTCATCAGTTTCAATTGGAAGAAGAACAGGATTTTCCTCTTCAGGATTAAAGATCGATGCATATACTTTGGTATTTCCTTCGTCATCAGTTGTATTATCGGTGTAAGCTATATAGTTTTTCTTGGTTTTTTCATCTTCGTAAGTAAATAAAATTTCGCATTTTATTTCTTTTCCCTCATCGTTTACAATTGTAAACGTATTATCTTGCTTTACTTCATTTTTGTTATCCATTTTTATTTTCCCTTTCTTATATCTAAATAATTTTGCAAAATTATTGTTGCCGCTAGTTCATCTACCTTGGACTTTCTTTTTTTTCTTGAAACGTCAGCTTGTAACAAAACGTTGTTTGCACTGACCGAAGATAGTCGTTCATCTTGTTCTACAATTGGTATATTAAACTTATCATTTAAAATACTCGAGAAATTTCTTGTCCTTTGAACCGCATGTCCAAGTGTATTATTCATGTTTTTTGGTAATCCAATCACAATAAGCTTAGCATCATAATCATCAATTATTTTTTTTAAATCGGTCAAACACTCAACTGGTTTATTTTCGGTAAACCGAAGCGTAGTAAGTCCACTTGCTATTGTCTCAGTTGCGTCACTTATTGCAACACCAAGCGTTTTGGTACCTAAATCAAGTCCTACTATTCGCATTAATTCAAGTATTCCTTTATTAATATCTCAAGAATCTTACTTCTGTCTATCTTAAGAATTTTATTTCTAGCTTCCTTATGGTTAGAAATATAACCTGGATCACCACTCATTAGGTATCCAACAAGTTGATTAACAGGATTATATCCCCTTTCTTCCAAAGCCTCACATACCTCTTTAATCGTTTCTTTAACTAATGCTTCATTGATGTTTTCAATATTAAATAAATAAGTCGTAGATGACATACTATCAACTCCTATCTTTAATAAGATACTTATATTTTATCATTAATCAAAAGAAATAGCAATATAACTATTTCCAAAATCGTTTAGATTTAATAGACGGGTCTTGTTCCTTAGGTTCGTTAAAATCTTTATAATATTGTCTTAAGAAGCAAAACTTATCTAAATCATTATTAAATACTATATCACATAAAACAAGTACTTTCTCATGATTACCATAATCTTCGTTTAATACGATTTTTTTGTATAAATAATCTATTAGTTCTTTGTTCTTTTCGCCGTTTGAACATGACATAATCATTTTAATAAAGAAATTAATGTTATTTTGCCAAACAACCTTATTAAGAGTACCATTTGGACATCTAATTTCTATGGTATTATCTACGTCGAAATCTTTGAAGTTTAGTTTAGAAGAAAACAAATCATTAATCCTCTTATCTTTAGAAGAAAAATTTATACTATATACCTTATCATTTAAAAACGCAATTTTTTCATTATAATTTTTAATTTCTATATTATGTATAACATCCTTTAAACGTTCTTTTGAATAGTCAGAGCAATCATGAAAACCAAGACGTTCATAATATGTTTCTCCATTTGAAAAAGATACTATCTCTTTTTCAAAGATACTCCATAATTTAAAAAAAGTACACCAATAATCCGGATTTTGCTTTAATAATTGTTTCCCAACATGAACGTGAGCTCCAGAATCCATTCCGGTATACGCATCATGATCCAAATAAAATTTTAACACGTTTTCTAACTCGGCCCAAGTTTTTGCCTCGTCACACAAAACGTCACTTATTACTTCAAATTGATAAGGTAATTCTTTATCAACACGCCAAATCTTAGGATAACCTATACTAATTAAAAACTCTTTTGCCGGATCATTATAACCTTCTTTATGTAATTTTTGTATATATTGATAATTATATCCAGGCATGTTAAATTCTATTTCACAACCAAAGGTGGCATCTGAAGGAAGGTCTAAATTATTTCTATATGGAATATAGAAATCTTTTAAATCTTTAACAAGTCGTTCTTTAGAATCTTTTGATAAAGAACTAAGTATAGTTGTAGACATATAACAATCACTTCCTATAGGTTATTATAACACAAAAAACTAAAGAAATACTTTAGTTTTTACCATTCTATCCAGTTATTCGCTTCTTTTAGCTCATTTATTACTTCCTGATGTTCTTCATAAGTTCTAGTAAAATGTGTTTTGCCAGACTTATCCGCAACGAAATAATAATAATCACTATTGGTTGGCGTAAGCACGGCACTTAAAGAAGACTCTCCAAAGTTGCTTACTGCACCAACTGGTAATTTACCATTCATCTCAGGGCCTCTTGTGTTATATGGATTATACGTATTTATCTCCGCCCTAGTTAAGTCTCTTTCTCCCAAATCAACTTTAAAGGCATAATAAGTAGTAACGTCACTTCCAAGTGACATACCAGCGTTTAAACGATTATAAAATACCCCTGCGATCATTTTACGATCATCATCGTAAATTCCTTCACTTTCAACGATCGATGCTAATGTAACTATTTGATTAATGCTATAAGAACTGGCATCAATAAGTGATTTATATTTGCTAAAAACTTTGTCAGTTTGATCAAGCATTGTTTCAATTATTTCTTTTGCACTTACGTTTTCGTTAAACGAATAGGTATCTGGGAATAAATAACCTTCTAAAGGATAATATATATCACCATTTTTAATATCTTCAGTTAAAAACCAATATTTACTTATTAAACTATCTATGTATTCTTCATCCTCGCCAGCAGCTAGAAACTCACTTTCAGAAACGTTTGTGTTTTTGGCTACTTCCTTTGCAACCTGACGCATATTTTTGCCTTCTTTAAACGTTATGGTAACGCCGTTTTCTTTGTAATAATCACCGGTTAATATGTCAACTATATCCTTTGTGTTATAGCTTTTATCTAGTTTATAAACACCTGCTTTATAACTAGATATACCTTTTATTCTAACAAATATTTTATAAGCAGAGTAACTACGAATAACGCCTTCGCTTTCCAGTTTTTTACCAACCTCATCTATGGTAGAACCTTGTTCTACTTTAAATTCTATTACCTCGCTTTTACTTTTAGGTGCAGTTAGCAAAAACGTAAAGATAATAAATCCTATTACAATAATTACTACCATGGTTAAAACAATTCCAATGAATATTTTAACCCATTTTTTTAAGCGTCTTTTTTTCTTTGGTTTTTCCTCAAAATCAAGTGTTTCTACTTTTTTCATAAAATACCTCTTTTATTCTTTAACTATCTTGCTTTCAACGTACGATATAATCATGTCTAATTTATCCGGGTTGGTACCGCCACCTTGAGCAAAAACAGGGCTTCCTCCACCATTTCCTTCCGCTATCTTAGATACGTCTTTAATTAACAAACCAACGTTTACTTTATCTTTTAAAGAATCATTTGCTTTTGCTACAAAGTTAATTGCATCTTCCTTGGTAGTTACTAAAAATACAATACCATTTTTTAATTTGCTTGATATACTTCCTGCTAAGCTCTTTAAAGTATTCATACTTTCGTTTTCAAAGGTTTTTATTACAACTTCACCATAAATACCATCTACTTTTTCGCTAACGTATTCATCCGTTTTAAGAAGTGCCTTTTTAACTAACTCTTCATCATACTTCTTTTCTAAATCTGCTATTTGTTTTCTAATGGTTTGAACTTCATTTCTATTTTCCAATACATCTTTATAACACTTTGGCCTTTCGTTAGATATATTAACATTTAAATCCAAATCTATACCTTTTTCTTTAGCATCACTAATAATTTTCTTCGCTTTCTTTAAAAGCAAAATCATCTCGTCGTTATATGGTTTAATTATCTTAAACAACTCGATTTCTAAGTTTGTATCACAAACCGCTTCTATTCTGTATACGTTAAGTCCTTTAGACTCAAGGGACATTATCGCAAAACTCCTTATGTTACCAGTATTAGTAACGTGAGTTCCACCACATAGTTCAATTGATTCGCCCATTTTTACAACGCGAACCTTATCACCGTATTTTTCACCAAACAATGCCGTAGCACCTGTGTTTTTAGCGTCTTCAAGACTCATTTCATTGGTCTCTACTGGATAACAAGCCTGAATCATTTCGTTTACCTTGTCTTCCACTTTTATAATGTCATCATCGGTTATTTTACCAGTGTACTTAAAGTCAAACCTAAGGGTATAACCATCCAAATAACTACCAGCTTGATTTACTTTTTCTCCTAAAACATCCTTAAGCGCTCTTTGAAGAAGATGGGTTGCTGAGTGATCTTGACAAGTAGCAAACCTTCTTTCTTTATCAACTTTTAAAGTAATAACATCCCCAACGTTTATATCTCCTTCAATGATTCTTACATAATGCATGTTTTGACCGTTAGGAGCCTTTTCACACTTTAATACGTCCGCTTTTAAGTCTTTACCTTCAATCAAACCAACGTCACCTATTTGACCACCCATAGTTGCGTAAAATGGAGTCTTATCAGTTATTACGATTCCTTCGGAATATATATCACTTTTATTACCCTCTACATCTCCTATAAAAATAACTTTTGCGTCGCATTCCAATTTATCATACCCAACGAACGTGCTTTCTTCGGTAAAGTCTACAACATCACCCTGAACGTTCATGCTAGAGGTTTGTTTAACGGCGTTTCTTGCTCTTTTTCTTTGTTCTTCCATGCATTTTTCAAAGTCTTCTTTGTTTATCTTAATGTTTTGTTCATTTAGTATTTCTTCCGTTAACTCATACGGGAAACCATAAGTATCATAAAGTTTAAAGACATCTTCACCAGTTATTTCTTTACCACTTTTTGTTAATTCACTTAGCCTCTTTTCACCAGAAGATAAAGTTTTTAAGAACGTCTCCTCCTCTTTTTTTATCTGATCATCAACCATCTTTTTATGATCAATTAAGTACGGATATGCATCCTTCATGATCTCAATTACGCTATCGGTTAGCTTATACATAAATGGTTCATAAATACCAAGCGTTCTACCAAAACGTGATGCTCGTCTTAAAATACGTCTTAACACGTATCCTCTTCCTTCGTTAGAAAATGAGGCACCATCAGATAATGCAAAAGTAAGCGTTTTAATATGATCCGCAATCGCTCTAAAAGCTCGTTGATCAGTATATTTAATTCCTGATAATTCTTCAACCTTATCAATTATTGGTTTAAATAAATCAGTATCATAATTTGTTTTACAATTTTGTAACGTACATACTAACCTTTCAAGTCCCATACCAGTATCAATGTTTTTATGTGGAAGTTCAGGAAAATCCTTCCTATCTAAACCTTCAACATGGTTAAACTGACTAAACACGTTATTCCATATCTCAATGTATCTATCATTATCAATTTCGTCCCTTATTAATTCTGGACCTCTTTTATCATATTCTTCCCCACGATCATAAAATATCTCAGAATCTGGTCCACAAGGTCCAGGCCCTATGTCCCAAAAATTACCTTCGCACTTAATTATATGAGACACATCCAAACCTAAAGAAACCCATTTATTATACGCTTCTTTGTCATCTGGATAAACCGTTACATATAATCGTTCTTTATCAATATCATACCAATCAGGACTAGTTAAAAGTTCCCATGCGTAAGAAAGCGCCTCATCCCTAAAGTAATCTCCGATTGAAAAATTACCCAACATTTCAAAAAACGTATGGTGATAAGTATCTCCAACACTTTCTATGTCATTTGTACGAATGCATTTTTGAGAGTTTACTAGTCTTCTTTTTGGTGGAACTTCCCTTCCGTCAAAATACTTTTTTAAAGGAGCGACACCTGCGTTAATCCATAGTATTGAAGGATCGTTTTCAGGTATTAAAGAAGCAGATGGCACAACCAAATGACCCTTACTTTCGAAGTAATCCAAAAACATCTTTCTAATCTGTGAACCAGTTAAGTTTTTCATTTATAACACCTCTTTTATTATTTTTTCTATCTTTTTATTTAAATCCTGTAAACTTCCGTCATTTATTATTTTATAATCATAGTTATCATAAGTATCTAATGCTGTTTCCGTTTTATGCTTTAATTCATTTTTATTAAGCGCACTTGTAAAGTTTGGCCTTACAACGTTTAGTTTGTATACGTTTTCAAACGCATCTGAAACCATATCAAGTTCCTCTGGTAGTCTTGCATCAGATATCGTAATAACGTCAAAATAATAAGAATAAACCTTGATATCTTCAATTATTCTATTTATGAATAAATAATTATCGATTTTATTTCTTATTATATCAGTCCCCAATTGTTGTAACAATGTTCTTGGTTTAGAATCTTCCTCACCATTCCAGCCAGAAATTACCTTTGCATACATTTTTATGTACGAACTAAATTGCAAATTTACTACTTTTTTACCTTGTAATTTCACAATGTTATCAATAAACTCAGCGGTTGTATCCTTACCACTATTTGCCTTTCCAGAAATTATAAATATTTTTGGGTTTCTTTTTTCAAATTCCATAACATCCTCCTTTTATTAAAAAAGGCACCAAGGCTATCGCTAGGAACGATTATGCCGTGGTACCATCCTAATTTATACTTAATTTTAATAACGGCTTTTATACCGGTAGCTATTAACTACTCTCAGAAAACAGCTTCGTGCAACATGCTTTATTATCTCTCACCAAACGATAACTCTCTTGCAAAAGCAATGATTACCTACTAATTTTTCTTCATCGATTTAAATATAAATACATTATATCAAATATTATTAATATATGCAATTATTAAAAAAATAATCAAACATAAGTTTACTAAAAAAGAGTTATAAAT